>ANAW01000083.1:0-62988 GCA_000340945.1 Nocardiopsis synnemataformans DSM 44143
CCCTGCCCTGGCGTCAGCTGCTCGGCCCGTGCGCCGTCACCCTCTTCGGCGGGGTGGTGTTCTACACGCTGATCGTCCACCTGTCCTACGTCCTGGACGGCGAGGGCGTCACCTCGACCGGCACGGTGGGGCTGATCAGCGCGGTCATGTCCCTGGCCACAGCGGTCGGGGCGGGGCTGTTCGGCAGGGTGTCCGCCGTGACGCCCCGGCTGCTCGTCCCCGTCGAGTTCGGGCTGGCCGCCCTGGGCCTGGGCGTCGTCGCCGCGGCCCCGTCGGTGCCGGTCGTCGTCGCCGGTGCGGTGGTCACCGGGTTCGGCACCGGCCTGCTGCTGCCCACCCTGGTGCTGTGGGCGGTCAACCGGCTCGCCTTCGACCAGCGCGGACGCGGAACCGGCCTGTGGACGGGGGCGCTGTTCGTCGGCCAGTTCGCCTGCCCCCTCATCGTCATCGGCCTCGGCGCCGGGGGCGCGGACCTGCGGACGGCCCTGGGCCTGCTGGGCGCCGCCTCGGCGGTCGTGGCCCTGCTCTTGGTGTTCACCATGCGCACCACGCGCCGCACGCGCGGTGCGTGAGGCCCTGGTCCGGCGCCCAGCCCGCGTCCGGGAGCCGTCCGGCCATCGGTGTGGCCTGGGCCACGCGGGGCTGCGGTCGTCAGCCCCTGTCAAAGCCGGAAGGAGCGCTGGACATGGCACGGTCCCCCGACGGTGAGTCCGTCATCACGCGGGCGGTGAGGATCCTCGACGCCTTCGGCCCGGAGTCGACGGTCCTGACCCTCAGCGAGGTCAGCCGCCGCGCCCGGCTCCCGCTCGCCACGACGGCCCGCCTGGTCAAGGAGATGGCGCGCCACGGCCTGCTCGACCGCGACGAGCAGCGCCAGGTCCTCATCGGCACCCGCATGTGGGAGCTGGCCGAACGCGCCTCGCCCGTCAGGGACCTGCGCGAGGCCGCCCTCCAGTACATGGGCGACCTGCACTCGGTGGTCGGCCACTCCACCCAGTTGGGCGTGCTGGAGGGTGAGGAGGTGCTGTTCGTCGAACGCCTCACCGCGCCGGGGTCGGTCGTCAACGTCACGAAAATCGCCGGGCGGCTGCCCCTGCACGCCTCGTCGGCGGGGCTGGTCCTGCTCGCCCACGCCGCGGGGCGGCGGCAGGAGCGCGTGCTCGAAGGGCCGCTGACCGCGTACACGTCGCACACCCTCGTCGACGGGCGCGCGCTGCGCGCCGAGATGGCCGAGGTCCGGCGGCGCGGTCTCGCGTTCTGCCCCGGGCACATCCACACCGACGCCACGGGCATCGCGGTGCCCGTGCGCCGGGACGGCCGTGTGGTCGCGGCCCTGGGGATCGTGGTGCCCAACGACGAGGCCGCGTGGGCGTTCAGCCGCCCGCTCGTGCTCGCCGGACTGGCGCTGGGCCGCGCCCTGAACACCGCCGGGCCGGGGGCGGAGGAATAGGTCCGCGGTTCGGCGCTCTCCAGAGGGTGACCGCCGTGCCCATACCGCGCGGACGGTCTCCGGCAGGGGAGCCCCTTCCCGAGTGCCCCGCGCCGGTCCGCCGGAGGGCCCTCGCGGCCGGAGCCGGTGCGACTCACGCCATCGTCTTCTTCCGCTGAATGGAAGCGACGTGGCCCCGCGGGTGCGGTGCGTCCGATGCTCGGAGCACACCCCGGCGTCACGAGGAGCTCCCATGGCGATCAAGGCACGCGCCTCCACGGCGCCCGCCGCGTCCCCCGCGGCCCCCGGTCCCGGCACGTCCGCGGCGATGCCGCTCCGGGTGGCCGACAGGACCGGGGCTGCCGACGGAGTCGTCTCCCTGACGCTCACCCGCCCGGACGGCGGCAGGCTGCCCGACTGGACCCCCGGCGCCCACGTCGACCTGGTCCTGCCGGGCGGCCTCACCCGCCAGTACTCCCTGTGCGGGGACCGGTGGGACGCCCACAGCTACCGCGTGGCCGTGCTGCGCGAGCCTGCTGGCCGGGGCGGCTCGGCCCTCGTACACGACCGCCTCCGCGAGGGCGACCTGGTCGGGCTCGGCGGACCGCGCAACAACTTCCCGCTGGCCCCGGCCGAGGAGTACCGCTTCGTCGCGGGCGGCATCGGCATCACCCCGCTGATCCCCATGATCACCCAGGCCGACGTGCTCGGCGTCCCGTGGCGCCTGCTCTACGGCGGGCGGACCCNNGACGAACTGGCGCGGGCCCACGGGGACCGGGTGACGGTCGTCCCCGAGGACGAGCACGGCCGCCCCGACCTGGCGGGATGGCTGCCCGCCCCCGCACCCGGAACCAAGGTGTACGCCTGCGGGCCCGCGGGGCTGCTCGACGCGGTGCGCGGCGCCTGCGCGGACTGGCCCCCGGGCCGCGTGCGCACCGAGCGCTTCGTCGCCGCGGCCGGGGCGGACGGAGTCGGCGGGCGCGGGTTCGAGGTGGAGCTGCGCCGTTCGGGCACCACGCTCACGGTGGGCCCGGGACAGTCCCTGCTCCAGGTGCTCGCGGAGGCAGGCGTCCACGTCCTGTCCTCCTGCCGCCAGGGCCTGTGCGGCACCTGCGAGACCCCGGTGCTCGACGGCGTCCCCGACCACCGCGACTCGGTCCTCGACGAGGCCGAACGCGCAGCCGGGGACTGCATGTTCGTCTGCGTCTCCCGGTCGCGCTCCGAGCGCCTCGTCCTGGACCTGTGACCCCGCCCAAGGAGTGAATCCCATGGCCGACACTGCCCCCGCCCCGGTGTCCATGGACGCCGATCCCTTCGCCCCCGGCGTCCTGGAGAACCCCCTCCCACTCCAGGCACGGCTGCGCGACGCCGCCCCCGTGGTGTACCTGGAGCGCTACGGCGTCCACGCGCTGGCCCGCCACGAACACGTCCACGCCGCCCTGGCCGACTGGCAGACCTTCCAGTCCGCCGCCGGTGTGGGCCTGGCCAACTTCCGGCACGAGGAGCCGTGGCGGCCGCCGAGCCTGCTGCTGGAGGCAGACCCGCCCCTGCACGACGCGCCCCGGGCCGTCCTCTCCCGGATCCTCGGTCCCAGAGCGCTGCGCGGACTGCGCGAGGCGTGGGCCCGGGACGCACGGGAACTCGTGGACCAGGTGGTGCGCCGCACGGAGTTCGACGCCGTCACCGACCTCGCCCAGGCCTTCCCCCTGCGGGTGTTCCCCGACGCCGTGGGCCTGGAGAGGGAGGGCAGGCACCACCTCCTGCCCTACGGCGACCACGCCTTCAACGCCTTCGGACCGCCCAACGACCTCGTGGCCAGGGGAGTCCCGCGCGTCGCCGAGCTCTCGGCCTGGGTCAACGGCCAGTGCGCCCGCGAACGCCTGGCCCCCGATGGGTTCGGCGCCGCCATCTGGGCGGCGGCCGACCGCGGCGACATCACCCGGGAACAGGCCCCGCTCATCGTCCGCTCCCTGCTCACCGCCGGAGTGGACACGACCGTCCACGCCCTGGGCGCGGTCCTGCACGCCTTCGCCACCCACCCCGAGCAGTGGCGGCGCCTGCGCGAGGACCCCGGCCTGGCGCGGGTCGCCTTCGACGAGGCGGTGCGCTGGGAATCGCCGGTGCAGACCTTCTTCCGCACCGCCACCCGCGACGTCGAGGTCGCCGGGATCACCGTCCCCGACGGCGGCAAGATCCTCATGTTCCTGGGCGCGGCCAACCGCGACCCGCGCCGCTGGCACGAACCCGACGCCTTCGACCTCTCCCGCGACCCCTCCGCCCACGTGGGTTTCGGCATGGGCCTGCACCAGTGCGTGGGACAGCACGTCGCCCGGTTGGAGGCGGAATCCCTGCTGACGGCCCTCGCCGAACGCGTCGAACACATCGAACCCGCAGCCGAGCCCCGCCGACACCTCAACAACACCCTGCGCGCCTGGGGCTCTATGCCGGTGCGCGTCCGTACCGCCTGACCACCGCCCGGGACCCCCGGGCTTCCGGCACAACGACGAGAGGAAGAACCAACGATGCAGCACGTGCGCGGCGTGGTCGCCAGGTCCCAGGGGGAACCGGTCTCGGTCGAGACCGTCGTGGTTCCCGACCCGGGCCCCGGAGAGGCCGTGGTGAGGGTGCAGGCGTGCGGGGTGTGCCACACCGACCTGCACTACCGGGAGGGCGGAATCAACGACGAGTTCCCCTTCCTGCTCGGCCACGAGGCCGCGGGGACCGTGGAGTCGGTGGGGCCAGGGGTGACGGAGGTCCGCCCCGGGGACTTCGTCGTCCTCAACTGGCGCGCGGTGTGCGGGCGGTGCCGTGCCTGTCGGCGCGGGCGCCCCTGGTACTGCTTCGACACCCACAACGCCCGCCAGAGGATGACCCTGCTGGACGGCACCGAACTCACCCCGGCGCTGGGCATCGGGGCCTTCGCGGAGAAGACCCTGGTGGCCGCCGGACAGTGCACCAAGGTCGCCCCCGCGGCCGAGCCCGAGGTCGCCGGACTGCTCGGCTGCGGGGTGATGGCCGGGATCGGCGCCGCCGTCAACACCGGGGAGGTGGGACGCGGCGACTCGGTGGCCGTCATCGGCTGCGGGGGAGTGGGAAGCGCCGCCGTCGCCGGCGCCCGGCTGGCGGGAGCCGCCGCGGTCATCGCCGTCGACCTCGACGAGCGCAAGCTGGCCAAGGCCGAGGAACTGGGCGCCACGCACACCGTCAACGCCGCGGACACGGACCCGGTCGAGGCCGTGCGCGCGCTCACCGGCGGGCACGGCGCCGACGTGGTCATCGACGCGGTGGGCACGCCCTCGACCTACGAGCAGGCCTTCCGCGCCCGCGACCTGGCCGGGACCGTGGTCCTGGTCGGCGTGCCCGCCCCGGACATGAGGCTGGAACTGCCGCTGGCGGACGTCTTCGGCCGCGGCGGCGCGCTCAAGTCCTCCTGGTACGGCGACTGCCTGCCCTCCCGCGACTTCCCCGTACTCATCGACCTGTACCTCCAGGGCCGCCTGGACCTGGGGGCGTTCGTCTCCGAGACCATCCCGCTCGACGGGGTGGAGAAGGCCTTCGCGACCATGCGCGGCGGCGACGTCCTGCGCTCGGTGGTGCTGCTGTGACCGCGGCGCGTATCGACCACGTGGTCACCTCCGGCGTGTTCACCCTGGACGGGGGAAGCTGGGAGGTCGACAACAACGTCTGGATCGTCGGGGACGACGCCGAGGCCCTCGTTGTCGACGCCGCCCACGACGCCGACGCGATCCTGGCCGAGGTGGGCGGTCGACGGGTCGTGGCGGTGGTGTCCACCCACGGGCACGACGACCACATCGATGCCGCACCCGCCGTGGCCGCACGGACCGGAGCGCCGGTCCTCCTCCACCCGGACGACCTGATGCTGTGGGAGCGCAGGCATCCCGGCACCGCACCGGACGGGGAACTGCGCGACGGACAGCGCCTGGCGGTGGCCGACGTGGAGCTGATCGTCCTGCACACCCCCGGGCACAGCCCCGGCGCGGTCTGCCTGCACGCGCCCGCGCTGGCCACGGTGTTCTCCGGCGACACCCTCTTCCAAGGCGGCCCCGGAGCCACCGGCCGGTCGTTCTCCGACTTCCCGACCATCATCGGTTCCATCCGCGACCGCCTACTCGTCCTTCCGCCCGAGACGACTGTGCTGACGGGCCATGGCCGTGCCACCACCATCGGTGAGGAGGTACCGCACCTGGAGGAGTGGACCGCCCGCGGATACTGACCGGGTCGACGGTCCCGGGAGCTGTCCGGGGAACGCCCCGACCCGGGGCCGGAGCGGTGCCCGGGCCACGGGTCGGGGTCCAACGACAGGCTAGAACGCGTCCGGGTGGAGCTCCCGGGCGATCGTCTCCACGGCGTCGATGTTGCCCAGCGAGCCGGGGTAGAGGTCACTCGCGGGAACGGCGATGAGGACGTCGTCCTCCACGGCCGGGACGTCGGGGAACGTGCTGCGGAGGTACTCGCGGGTCTGCTCTTCGTGCTGGGGCCCGCTCACGCCGAACCCGTCGAGTAAAATGACAACAGTTATCATTATTATCGAAAGAGCGGCTCTGGCAATCCGTGCGAGACCTGCGTCTTTGCTGTTATGGCAAAGGGTTTTGCCCAACATCATGGGTGTCGGCGAGCATCGCCGTATGACACATGACGCTCAGGACCTCACCTCACCCAGCGCCGAGTTCTGGGAACCGCTGCACCAGTCGGCCGAGCCCGTCACGGCGCCCCCGCCCAACGTCCGGCTCACCGAGTTGGTGCGTGACCTCGAACTGGCGCCGGGCCACGCCTGTGACCTGGGCTCGGGACGCGGCGGAGACGCCCGGTGGCTGGCCTCCCTGGGCTGGCGCGTCACCGCGACCGAGGTCTCGGCCACGGCGGTCGGGCGCATCGCCGACATGGCCGCCGCGCAGGGCCTCGACCGCCTGCGAGCCGAGCGGCATGACCTGTCCCGTACGCTGCCCGCCGGGCCGTTCGACCTGGTCTACGCCTGTTACTTCCACAGTCCGGTGGCGTTCGGCCGGGAGGATGTCCTGCGCCGCGCCGCCCGGCAGGTGGCGGTCGGCGGTCGCCTGATCCTCGTCGACCACGCGTCCACCGCGCCCTGGTCCTGGCGCTTCGGGGACGAGGAGCCCACGTTCCCCACGCCGGAGGAGACCCTGGACGTGCTGATGCTCGGGGACGGCTGGACCACCGAGCGCTGCGAGAGCGCTGAGCGGGTGGCCAACGGCCCCGACGGCGCGACGGCCAACGTCACGGACAACGTGATCGTGGTCCGCCGCCGTCACGCCTGACGACCCCGCCACCGCTCCGGCGGCGGGATCGGTGTGTCCCGCGTCTCCCCGGGACGTGTTCCTGGACTCCGGGGCCGCAGCGGAGTACTGCCTGGTGGCAGAGGCGTTGTAGCCTACAGCGGTGACATTGAAAATCATTATCAGAACCGTAGGGGTCGCATCCACTCTCGCTCTGACCGGGTGCGCGACGGCACCCGGCCCCGCCTCCGAGACCGACTCCGCGGCGGCAGCGGGCGAGGGCGCGACCCCCTACCCCCTCAGCATCCAGAACTGCGACACCGAGGTGACCGTCGAACAGGCCCCCGAGCGCGCGGTCTCGCTGAACCAGTCGGCCACCGAGATCATGATCCGGCTCGGCCTCGCCGACCGCATGGCGGGCACCTCGTACGAGACCGACCCCGTCCCCAGCGAAATCGCCGACGCCTACGAGAGCATCCCCCTGCTCACGGACGGCCTGCTCAAGCACGAGACCCTGCTCGAAGCGCAGCCCGACTTCGTCTACTCGTCGTTCGCCTCATTCCTCACCGCCGAGAACGCCGGTGAGCGCGCCGAACTGCACGAACTCGGCGTCCCGACCTACCTGAGCGAGTTCGACTGCACCTACCACGAGGCCGTCGAGGGCGGCGCGACCTTCGAGATGCTCTTCGACGAGATCGAGACGATCGCCGAGGTCTTCGACGTGCCCGACGCCGGTGAGGAGCTCGTCGCCGAGCAACAGGCCGTGGTCGACGAGGGGCTCGAGGTCGCCGAACAGATCGAGGGCACGCCCAGCCTGGTCTGGTTCTACTCGACCGCGTCGTCCTCCTCCACCCCGTCGGTCGCGGGACCAGGCGGGCTCCCGCAGACCGTGACCGAGATGCTCGGCGCCGAGAACGCCTTCAGCGACGCCTCGACCAAATGGCCGGAGGTCAGCTGGGACGAGGTCGCCGCGCGCAACCCCGACGTGCTCGTGCTCGCCGACCTGAGCCGCGGCTACCCCGGAGACACGGCCGAGGAGAAGATCGAGTTCCTCAAGAACGACCCGTTGACCTCGACCATGGACGCCGTCGTCAACGACCGCTTCATCGTCGTGCCCGGGCAGCACATGGACCCGTCGGTCCACAGCGTGCAGGCCGTCCCGACCGTCGCACAGGGCCTCATCGACATGGAGATCGAGTAATGACGACCACGAACGCCCTCGAACGGCTCATCCGCAACTGGGACGACCAGCAGGCGGCGTACATCACCCACCGCGAGCAGAGGTTCGAGATCATGCTCGACGTCATCACGCGGATGTGCGCCTCCTCGGACGCATTCGGGGCCGACGGAACCGGCATGACCGTCCTCGATCTGGCGTGCGGCCCCGGCAGCCTCTCGCAGCGCGTCCTCGACCGGTTCCCGGGTGCCCGGGTGATCGGAGTCGACTACGACCCGGTGCTGCTCGCGATCGCGGGCTCCTGGCTCGGCCAGCGCCACGGTGCACGCTTCACACCGGTCGACGTCGACCTCGCGACGCCCGGTTGGCGGGCCCAGCTGCCCGGCGGGCCGGTGCACGTCGCCGTCTCCTCGACCGCGCTCCACTGGCTGGAGCCGGCGCAGCTCGTCGCCGTCTACGACACCCTGGGCGCCCTGCTCCCCGCCGACGGTGTCTTCATGAACGCCGACCACCTGCGCTATGACCCGCGCTCGCAGCCCTTCCTCACCGAGGCGGCGGCCGCCGACGACGAACGCACCCAGCATGACGCGCACGCGCAGGGTGTGCAGACCTGGGACGAGTGGTGGGCGGACGCCGTCGCCGATGACGCGTTCGGACAGCACCACGCCGAGCGCGAGCGCCGCTTCGCCGACCGCCCGCCCACACCGCACGCACCGCTTGAGTTGCACCTGCACGCGCTCAGCACCGCCGGCTTCGCCGAAACCGGGGTCATCTGGCGGTACTACGACGATGTCGTGGTGTTCGCGCGAAGTTGACAAGGCTCACTGACCCTTCGCAGACCAGCCCGCGTGACACGGGTGCGCTCTCCGACGCCGACTCCGACGCCGCCCCCCTGGCAGCGCGGGCGACGGCAGGCGATGCCGCGGCCCCTCCGACACCCACACCGGGCAGGCTGCGCTCGTCCCTCATCATCGCCGTCTTCGTCGTCGCGCTGTGTGTGACGATCGTCGTCGCGACCTTCGTCGGCACGGCGAACATCGGGGCGCTCGACGTGCTCGGGATCATCCTGCGCAACATCGGGCTGGGCGCCCTCGCCCCCGTTCCGTCGGCACCGCCGCTCATCGACGCCCTCATCTGGGAGTCGCGGCTGCCGCGTGTGCTCCTCGCCGCCGTGGTCGGGCTCGGGCTCTCCGTCTCGGGCGCGGTGCTGCAGTCGATCACCCGTAATCCGCTCGCCGAACCGTACCTGCTCGGGGTCTCCTCCGGTGCGTCCACCGGGGCGGTCTCGATCATGGTCCTCGGGCTCGGCTCGGGCGCGGTATCCCTCTCGACGGGCGCCTTCGCCGGCGCGCTGGTCGCCTTCGCGATCGTGCTGTTCCTCATCGGGGGCGGACGCGTCTCGAACCCCGCTCGCGTGGTGCTCACCGGTGTGCTCGTGTCGCAGTTCTTCTCAGCGATCACCTCGCTCGTGCTGATGCTCGACGGCGATGCGGACGCCACCCGAGGCTTCACCTACTGGCTGCTCGGCTCACTCGGGGGCGCACGCTGGGAGCCGCTGATCGTGGCATCCGCCGTCATCGTGCTCGGAGCCGTCGGCTGCCTGTTCTTCGCGTCGGCTCTGGACGCGTTCACCTTCGGCTGGGACACCGCCTCCTCGCTCGGGATCAACGTGACCCTGGCACGGGTGACGCTCATGGTCCTCACCGCGCTCGTCACGGCGGCGGCCGTCGCGGCGTCCGGAGCGATCGGGTTCATCGGGCTGCTCGTGCCGCACATCGTGCGTCTGCTGGCGGGGCCCACGCACCGCCTGCTGCTTCCCCTCACGGGGCTCGGGGGCGCGATCTTCCTGGTGTGGGTCGACACCTTCGCCCGCTCGGCGTTCTCGCCGCATGAGATCCCGGTGGGAGTGATCACGGCGCTGCTCGGTGCGCCGGTGTTCGCGATCGTTCTGAACAAGGCGGCTCGGCAATGACGGCACTGGCGGCGAACGACATCACGTGGTCGGTCGACAGGACACGCATCCTCGACGGGGTCTCGGTCGAGGCGCGCTCGAACGAGGTGCTCGCCGTGCTCGGACCGAACGGGGCCGGCAAGACCTCACTGCTGCGCATTCTGGCGGGGCTGCGGCGGCCGGACGCCGGGACGGTGCTCCTGGGCGGGGAACCGGTTCGCTCGCTGCCCCGGCGCGCAGTCGCCCGGCGGATGGCGATCGTCGAACAGTCGCCCGAGGTGCACACCGACATCACCGTCGACGAGGCAGTGGCGCTCGGCAGAACGCCGTACCGCAGCACCTTCGCCGGGCTGGACGGCGAGGACCGCGTCGCGATCGAACAGGCGCTCGCCCTCACCGGGATGCGCGCGTACCGGTCGCGGTCGTGGCGGACGCTCTCCGGCGGTGAGCAACAGCGTGCCCAGCTCGCCCGCGCGCTCGCGCAGCAGCCGGAGGTGATCGTGCTGGACGAGCCGACCAACCACCTCGACATCCGCTACCAGCTCGAAGTCCTCACCCTGCTGCTCTCGCTCGACATGACGGTGGTGACCGCCCTGCACGACCTCAACCTGGCCGCACGCTACTGCGACCGGGTCGCGGTCCTGCACGCCGGTCGGATCGCGGCGTCGGGGCCGCCCGCCGCCGTGCTGACACCCGAGCTCATCCGCTCCGTCTACGCGGTCGAAGCCGTCGTCGACACCTCTGCGCACACGGGTGCACCGGTCGTGACCTACCTGGGCGGTGTGTCCGGACGCTCCTCGCCGGCGCCCGCTCTCGGGCCACGCCGTCAGCAGCAGACAGAGTGAGTTGTCGCGCGTAGCTTCTTGTGGCCGCGCATGAAAGGCCTGCTCCTCGCCCGCCGGGCGGACCGCGATCGTCGACGGGACGGTGCGGGCGGCCTCGGTCAGGGTCTGGCTCCGTGACCTGACCCGCGCACGCGGGGACGATGGGACCTTCCCCGTTCGCGTTCTGTGGCGCGTGGTGTCCTCAATCCGCCGGCGGTGTTTCCCGGGGCGGCTCTTCGCCGTTGTCCGGCCCGTCCAGGCTGGCGGATTCAGGCAGAGGGCGTCTCCGTGAGGGGGTCGGCCACCAGGGCGCCCACATCGCGCAGGTTGTCCTCCAGGAACCGTGCCAGCGAGGGAGGCAGCAAGTCGATGCTCTTGAGGGCTTCGTCGGTGCTGGGCAGGACGACGGTCTCGTAGGTTCCCCGCGTGGGATCGGAGAACTCCGGTCCGGTGCGGCTGGAGGGATCCAGCTCCGTCAGGCGCGCGACGAACACGTGCTGGACGCGGGTTCCTCCGGGGAGTTCTTCGGTGATGACCACAACCTCGCGCACCCGGTCGATGCGTCCGCCGAGTTCCTCGAAGACCTCGCGGTGCAGGGCCGCCTCCACGCTGGCGTCCTCCGGCTCGACACCTCCCCCGGCCGTGATCCAGTAGGGGGCGCGGCCGGGACGGGTCCGTTTGATGAGCACCAGCCGCTGCTGCCGGTCGAACAGGATCGCGCGGGCCTTCTGCTTGATGATCTCGGGCATGTCCGTGATCCTGCCGTGGTTGGAGCCGGTTGTCCCGATGGACGAGAAAACTCTGTCCCAGAGGTGGCCCGGTCCGGGGTCACCCCGAACTCCGCGGTCGGGGAGTCCTCTCCGCGCCGGGGGTGATTCCTCGGTGCCAGGGCTCTGCGAGCCTCCCCGGCCCCGTGCGTCGTCACGGCGGCCGGGGTTCGGCCGGGGGCCGGAACGTCGGTGCGCACCCGTACTCTCCTTGCGGATGCACGGGCGGCGACGCCCGCCTCCCCTCCGACCGATCCCCACCCCCTTACCGCTGGGAACCCCATGGCAGAACACACGACCCTCCTCGCCTTCTCCACCGAGCGCCGACGCGTCGGTGCGCAGGAGTGGACGGAAGCCCTCCAGCTCAACGTCCTCCTCGAACCGGGGGAGCCGGTCGCACCGGCCCGAATCGGCTGGCGCGACTGCGAGGGCGGCGAGGCCGTGGCCGTGTTCGACCCCCGTATGGACGGGTTCACCGGCACGCGCGTCACCTCCGACGGGACCCAGTACGAGTGGCGGGGGATTCGCCTGGACGCACCCCCCGAACGGCCCGGCCACCGGTTCCGGATCCAGGGCGGCGAGCAGGAGCTGCGTCTGCTCATCGAGGACGGAGGGCCTCCGCTCACCCGGGTCGACTGGAGCGACCGCGAGGGAGGAGGGGGAACGGTTCTGCTGCGGGTCATCGAACTGGATCCGGTCCAGAGCCTCGGCGCGGACGGCCTCACGCGCATGGTGCGCTCGGTGCGCGCGGGTGACGAGTACACCGAGGCGGGCGAGGTGGCCCTCAACCTGCTCGACCCCACCGCGGGCAAGTGGCTGTCACGGCGCCGCGCCGACCGGCTGGACTTCACCATGTCCGAGCCCGTCACCGTCCGGCGCTACGTGCTGGACTCCGCCGACGACTTCCCCGACCGCGACCCCGCGGACTGGTCCCTGCTGGGGTCTTCGGACGGCCGGGAGTGGACCCTCCTCGACGCCCGGTCCGGCGAGTTCTTCCCCGGCCGTCACCTGACGCGCGACTTCACCGTCAGCGGCCCCGGCGCGGACACGCCCTGGCGGTACCTGCGGCTGGAGGTCACCCGCAACGCGGGCGCGGGGGAGACACAGCTCAACCGGGTGCGGTTCTTCGCCAAGGACCGCGCCTACGAGGCCTTCCACGGATTGCGCCACACGGCGCGGAGCGGGCCGGAAGCGTTCCTGGGCCTGGCGGTCGCCCCGGAGGACGAGGACGCGCCCGCGCTCCCGGCGACCGTCGGGGAGTGGCGGGCCTACCTCACCGAGTACAGCGCCGACATGCTGCGTGTCGCCGAGGCGGAGGGGGAGGAGGTCGACGAGGAGGAGCGGACCTCGTCCTGGCTCGGCAACGAGGGCGCCCCGGAGGAGCGGATCGCGGCTTTGGAGGAGCGCCTGGGCCGTCGGCTGCCGCCGAGCTACCGCTCCTTCCTCGCCGCGTCCGACGGCTGGGGGAGGATGGGGACGTTCGTCTACGAGCTGAGCTCCATCGACGGCCTGGAGTGGTCCGGTCTGGCCGCCATGCTCGGTCTGGACGAGGAGGACATGGAGGACGAGGGGTTCGTCGGGCCGCTGCTGCTGGTGTCCTCCGCCACCGACGCCCAGTATTGGATCCTGGACGCGGGCGACGTCTCCCCCGACGGGGAGTGGGCGGCCTACATCTGGGCGAGCTGGTACCCCGGCCTGGGCGATCGGCACCGCTCCTTCGCCTCGCTCGTCCACGCCGAGCGACTCTCCTTCGAGGAGCTCAGTGGTGACAGCGGGCACCCCGTGCGCTCCGACGACGCGGAGGAACTGCTGGAGCTGGGGCGACGTGAGGCGCTGGCCGGGAACGTGGACCTCGCGCTCACGGCCTTCGACCGGGCCGAGACCCAGGGGTCGGCCGCGGCCGCCTACCTCAAGGTGGTCCTATCCGCCTTCCTGGAGCAGCGGTGGGTCCACCACGAGCTGCGCAACGCTCTGTCGTCCCGGGTGGTGGACGAGATCGGTGTGGAGCAGATCCGGTCCGAGGCGGTCCCGCTCGTGCTGTACGGCTTCTCCCTCGACACCACCGGGTATGTGAGCCCCGCGTTGGGGGCTCTGCGTGAGGTGGTGCCGGGGCTGCCCGAGGAGGACGAGGTCTCCGTCTGGACCGAGTGGCTGGATGAGCACCGGGTGCCTGAGCCCCCGGAGTTCGAGGAGGCACTGGAGACCGCCCGAGGGCTGGCGGCGCGGGGTGCCCGGGACGAGGCCTGGGCCGTGATCGAGGAGGCCCTGCCCGGGTGGTACCCCACCGCGCCGAACCGTGTCGTCCCCGTGGTGCTGCTCACTGATCCCGCTCTGAGCGGTGTGGTCACCCGGGCCCGTGCCAGGGAGGCGGCGTTCATCGCTCGGGGCGTTCGCACTTCCGCTTGAGGTGGATGAGCTCCGCTCAGAGGCGGATCTGAAGTGGCTCTCAGCTCCTACCCGGTTGTCCTGGCTGTGTGAGGATGAATTCGGGTCGAAGGTTGGCAGGGGGATCGGTATGTTCTCCATGTAGGTTGCGAGGAGATAACGGCCTGTGTTTTCGCAGGTCGTTTACTCCGAGCTCCGCGCACGCGGAGGTGAACCGTGGGTCAGAGTTCGCGCAGCGTACGCCAACTCCCGAGCTCCGCGCACGCGGAGGTAGCCCGGGCCGCCAGGCCGATTCCGGACCAGTTGGGTCGTCCTCACGACTGGGTGCGTCGCTCGGCGGCGTCGAACGCGGGCGCGAGCGGGGCCAGTGCCGCGCGGAGCTGATCGGGCAGTGAGCCGGAGGGCACGACCAGCCCTCCGGCGCCGAAACCCCCGGCGTCTCCCGCGTTCCCGGTCGGCTGGAGCCAGCCTTCCAACGCGATGCGCACCGCCGCGGCCACGCTTGCCGCGAGAACGCGGGCTGTGTGCGCTCCGACGTCAGCCAGGCGTTCGGCGATCACCACCGCGAGAGGAGGTTCGATATCGGCGGTGGTGTCGAGGAAGGCGTCGCGCAGCGCGGCCTGGGTGGTGATCAGCAGCAGCGCCCGGTGTTCGCGCTCACCGGTGTTCGTGTGCTGCTCGACCACTGCCTCGGTGACGGCGTCAGCCAAGCGCACTCCTGCCGGCCGGGCCGCGACCGCCGCCGCGATCCGCGCCTCCCGGTCCGCGGTGACAGCGGAGACGATCGCCTGCTCGCGGCTGGCGAAGTAGTTGTTGTAGGTGCGCGGCGAGACCCCGGCCGCCTCGGCGATGTCCTCGACCCGCACCTGGTCCGGTCCGCGCTCCACGGCCAGGCGCAGGGCCGCCTCACGTAGCGCCTCACGCGTGGCCTGCTTCTTCCGCTCCCGCAGCCCTGGTGGTGGTGTCGTCACGGTGCCAGCATTCCACACATGGTTGCGTGTGCGCAAAATTGCGTGCACGCAACTTTTCTGTCAGCCTCGGCTCGACCGAGACCGACGGAGGGGACCTCACCATGCGAGCAAGAGGAATGGCCTACGACACCGGATTCGTCGCGCACGGCCGGATATCCCGCGAGCACTTCGACCCCGCGGTGGTCAGGCGCGAGCTCGCCATCATCCGCGACGACCTGCACTGCAACGCGGTCCAGATCATCGGCGGCGACCCGGACCGACTGGAGCTGGCCGCCGGTGCCGCCGCCGAGCTCGGCCTGGAGGTCTGGTTCTCGCCCTATCCGCTGGAACTGCATCCGGAGCAGATCCTCACGCTCTTCCGCGACTGCGCCGTGCGAGCGGAACGGCTCCGGCAGCAGGGGGCCACGGTCGTGTTCGTCGCAGGGGTCGAGCTGAGCGTGATGAACCGCGGGTTCCTGCCGGGAGAGAGCCCCGAGGAGCGGGTCGAGCAGCTGATGAGCCGACCCGAGCGGCGGGCCGAAGCGATGCGAGAGCTCGGCGTGCGCGTCAACACGTTCCTCCGCGACGCCGCGGCCACGGTCCGCGAGCGCTTCCAGGGCAGGCTCACATACGCGTCCATCCAGTTCGAGCAGGTCGACTGGACCCCCTTCGACATCGTGACGTACGAGCTGCTCCGCTCCGCCGAGGTCGCCGACCGGTTCCGTGACGCGGTGCGCACCCTGGCCCAGGGCCCGAAGCCGCTCGCCATCACCGGGTTCGGCACCGCGGCCTACCGCGGCGCGGGAGACCGCGGTGGGCGGGTGCTGGACGTGGTCGAGCACGACCCGCAGACCGGGGCCCCTGTGCGACTGAACGGCGTATACGAGCGCGACGAGGCCGGTCAGGCCGCGTATCTGAGCGAACTGCTGGAGATCTTCGAGACCGAGGGTGTGGACAGTGCGTTCGTGTTCCTGTTCGCCTTGCCCGGCTACCCGCACCGCCCTGACGGAGATCCCAGGGACGACTTGGATCGGGCCGGGCTGGGCATCGTCAAGCTCCTCGAAGGGGGCCGGGGGCAGACCTACCCGGACATGGAATGGGAACCCAAGGCCGCCTTCACGGCAGTGGCGCAGCGCTACCGCAGGTGAGCAGCGCTACCACGGGTGGGCGGGCCCCGCACATGATGACCACGGCTCGGGATCCGCACTGCGCCGCGGTGCGGATCCCGAGCAGGTGGAAGCGGTGTTCGTCGAGCTCACCGCAGAGCTCGCGCCGGTCCGCCGCCGTTGCGCCCTGCGGGACAACAGTGTGTTGTGCCTGCGTGGGTCACTGAGGCAGGGCGTTGCGGGCGACTGCTGGTCGATCGCGGAGGCAGTCGGCCTGGATTGACCGTATTGCCTGCGCCATCCGCTCGTTCCGATGGTTCTCCCCCCTCACCACGGACGCGGCGAAGGACGTCCGGGGCGGTGTGCGCCGCTCCATCCCGGACGTGCTCGCGGTGGTCACCACGACCCGGGCCGTGGACCTGAGGACCAGGGGCTCTTGTTCGTGGGGTCGGACGAACGCAGGCCGAGCTCCGCGCATACGGAGGCTGACCGGCTCACAGAGAGCTGGCGGGTCTCTTCGCTGAGGGTGTTCGTCAGGGTGTTCGGCTAAGCGTGCGAACAGGGTGGATGGCACTGACAGGCCAGGTCAGAGCGGGCTCAGGGTGTTCGTTCTGATGCCCCGACTTATAGCGTCCTGCTACTTATTTGCTGGGATGGGGGAGGGGCGGGCCTGAGGTTTCTCGTCGCTGGGGTGTCCAATCCGGTGGGTGCGGTTGGCTTCTTTGGAGGGTGAAGAGGACTTCATCCGAGGAAGGGACCTACCCATGTGGGCGTGGGATGAGAACAACGGCTGGTGCCGGGGCGGGGAGCGCTGGTGCTCGGCGAAGACGGACAGGAGTCAGGGCCGGTGCCGTCGGGCGAAGGAGCCCGTGGTGCCAGTGGCAGGTCAGCGGGAGCGGCAGGCGCTGCTGCGTGACCTGCGGGCGCTGGTGGCCTACCTGGAGGCCCATCCGCGTTTGCCGGTGGGGGAGATGACCCGGGTGGAGATCACCTACTTCCCTGAGGGATGCGACGGCCACCAGAGGGACCAGGTCGTGCGCCTGGCCGAGGCGCTTGAGACGCGGCCGCGGTGGGAGGGGGAGCACTTCTCGTGCGGGAAGTGGTTCGGGCAGGCCGGGTATCGGGTGGTGTCCATCCCCCAGCGTGCGAGGAAGGGTGCGCTGGCCGCGGTGGTCCCGTTGGTCGGGTCCAGTCGGAGGGTGTGAGCTGAGCCAGTCGGAGCGGCCCTGGCGCATGCCGGGGCCGTTCGTTGTGTCTCGGGTATTGTCCACAGCATTCACGGAACCGGTGGCGGAGAACAGAAGGCTTTCGAAGAGCGGGCGGAGTGGGCCATCAAAGAGACGGCGTTTGGGCGGTCGGTGAGTCTTTTGGTGGCTTTGGGGCTTATAGTGCTTTTGTCTGTTTCTGAAGAAGTTGGAAAAACGGCCGCTTGTCACTGGTAAGTTCCCAGGTAGTTGACTGTGCTCCCCGCGCACGCGGGGATGGTCCCGCGCCTGCCGCGAATGCGGGGCCACCGACATGGTGCTCCCCGCGCACGCGGGGATGGTCCCCTACTCCGAAGTTGGTGATGCACGAAATGTCGGTGCTCCCCGCGCACGCGGGGATGGTCCCCGCCCCGGTTCCCCGGACAGCGGACCGCCCCGGTGCTCCCCGCGCACGCGGGGATGGTCCCTACCCGTTGGACATCACGACGTTGCGTGAACTGTGCTCCCCGCGCACGCGGGGATGGTCCCCCGGCCTGCTCCAGCGCCCACACAAGGTCACCGTGCTCCCCGCGCACGCGGGGATGGTCCCTGGCCGTGCCTGGTACGTCAGTGCGGGTCGCTGTGCTCCCCGCGCACGCGGGGATGGTCCCCGGTACTTGGAGGGCGCCGAGTGCGGGGCGTCGTGCTCCCCGCGCACGCGGGGATGGTCCCTCCGGCTCTTCGCCGACTCGGTCACGGAGAGCGTGCTCCCCGCGCACGCGGGGATGGTCCCGGGAAGTACGCGCGGATGGAAGAGGCGACGTTGTGCTCCCCGCGCACGCGGGGATGGTCCCCGGGGGCGCCTGACCACCACCTACCAAGGCCACGTGCTCCCCGCGCACGCGGGGATGGTCCCGGTGCCGGGTTCGGGGCCGAGCATGAGGGGCCGTGCTCCCCGCGCACGCGGGGATGGTCCCCAGCCCGGCCGGTTCAAAGCGTTGTTCCTGGTGTGCTCCCCGCGCACGCGGGGATGGTCCACACACACACAGTGCTCCCCGCGCACGCGGGGATGGTCCTGTGTGTGTGTGCTCCCCGCGCACGCGGGGATGGTCCCTGGTCGGCGTGCTCTCCACGGCCTCCGTGGTGTAGCGCTCCTCCGACCCGGTGCTCCCCGCGCACGCGGGGATGGTCCCGGCGAGAGGAACAGGGAGTGGCGCTCCCTGCTGGTGCTCCCCGCGCACGCGGGGATGGTCCCGACCCTTTCCCTCATGGGTGGGGGCAGTGTCAGTGCTCCCCGCGCACGCGGGGATGGTCCCGGGGACGCGTCCGTGGCCGCGCTGGGAATTCGGTGCTCCCCGCGCACGCGGGGATGGTCCCGGAGAGCATGTCCAGGATGCCGGTCACCGCGGGTGCTCCCCGCGCACGCGGGGATGGTCCCTCGTTCAACCGCGTGGACCCGAACGCGTGGCGGTGCTCCCCGCGCACGCGGGGATGGTCCCCGTGAGGGGGTGCCCTGTGCCGCTCCCTGACCGTGCTCCCCGCGCACGCGGGGATGGTCCCGGTGCAACGCCCACCGCTTGGTCGCAGCCCAGGTGCTCCCCGCGCACGCGGGGATGGTCCCTCGACCAGGACGGGCTCAGGGGCTATGACTCAGTGCTCCCCGCGCACGCGGGGATGGTCCTGAACACCCTCGGCTTCGACGGCCTCGACAAGAGTGCTCCCCGCGCACGCGGGGATGGTCCCACGATCCTGGCCACGTGCCAGGGCAACACCCGGTGCTCCCCGCGCACGCGGGGATGGTCCCCGTTCCCAGTCGGTCGTCATCAGTACCTCACCGTGCTCCCCGCGCACGCGGGGATGGTCCCAGGCAAACCTAGGTGCCTAGGTGTGCGCGGACGTGCTCCCCGCGCACGCGGGGATGGTCCCCTCCATGGCGGTGTGGACGCACCCCCGACACGGTGCTCCCCGCGCACGCGGGGATGGTCCCAACCTTCACAGCCAGGAGCGCACCATGGCCAAGTGCTCCCCGCGCACGCGGGGATGGTCCCGGCGCCGCCGCCTGCGCTCCATGACGTCCCAGGTGCTCCCCGCGCACGCGGGGATGGTCCCCACGGTCACCCGCGGAACGGTCCGCCGCGCACGTGCTCCCCGCGCACGCGGGGATGGTCCCTGCCATCCGTACCCGGCCGCCTGTCCGGCCAGGTGCTCCCCGCGCACGCGGGGATGGTCCCGAGCGATCGCGGCAACCCGACGCGCCCGGTTAGTGCTCCCCGCGCACGCGGGGATGGTCCCCAGGGGCGCGCGACCGAGTCGCTGTCACTGAGGTGCTCCCCGCGCACGCGGGGATGGTCCCCCGCGCTGGGACCAGTACATGGTCTGGAGCATGTGCTCCCCGCGCACGCGGGGATGGTCCCTCCCTGGCCGCCGCGTCATCCGGCGCGGGCTGGTGCTCCCCGCGCACGCGGGGATGGTCCCCACCGGCTCGGGATGTCCGCGAGCGCCGACCGGTGCTCCCCGCGCACGCGGGGATGGTCCCGGCACGTGCCCCAAGCGGCTGTGCTTGCCCAGGTGCTCCCCGCGCACGCGGGGATGGTCCCGCGACCACCATCCACAAAGCCCCCTGCGCGGTGTGCTCCCCGCGCACGCGGGGATGGTCCCACGGTGTCCTCCGTGGTCAGCGACAGCACGGGGTGCTCCCCGCGCACGCGGGGATGGTCCCCAGGATGTTCTCGGAGTCGTAGCCCCTGAGCCGTGCTCCCCGCGCACGCGGGGATGGTCCCGCCAAGGCCGCCAAGGAGGCCTGGGAGAAGGCGTGCTCCCCGCGCACGCGGGGATGGTCCCGGCCCCAACGCGGGCAAACGGTGGCAGTTCATGTGCTCCCCGCGCACGCGGGGATGGTCCCCGCGGTTGAGGTATACGGCACCGGCCGCTACAGTGCTCCCCGCGCACGCGGGGATGGTCCCAGCTCGGACCAGTCGTGACCCGGCTTCCACACGTGCTCCCCGCGCACGCGGGGATGGTCCCTTTCAATACAAGAGTTCAGATCCGCGCCATTCGTGCTCCCCGCGCACGCGGGGATGGTCCCACTACCAGGGGCAGTGTTACGTTTCTAGGCTTGTGCTCCCCGCGCACGCGGGGATGGTCCCTCCGGCGCGGTCGGCCCGGTGAGAAGCTTCTGGTGCTCCCCGCGCACGCGGGGATGGTCCCCAGCCGTCGGCCGACAGCGAGTCGGGCACCTGGTGCTCCCCGCGCACGCGGGGATGGTCCCGACGTGCTCGAAGTCGGCGTCCTGAGCGGGCAGTGCTCCCCGCGCACGCGGGGATGGTCCCTGCCGTCAGGCTGAGCAGATCACCCAGCTACTGTGCTCCCCGCGCACGCGGGGATGGTCCCCCGCTCCCAGACGTCTCCGTGCCGGTCCCGGTGTGCTCCCCGCGCACGCGGGGATGGTCCCGCGTCGAGCTGACTCGATGGGTGGCCCGCGCTGTGCTCCCCGCGCACGCGGGGATGGTCCCAGCACCTTCACCACCAGCGACCCCGACGGGTCGTGCTCCCCGCGCACGCGGGGATGGTCCGTCGTAGTCCTCCTTGAGCCGGAGCTGCCGGTCGTGCTCCCCGCGCACGCGGGGATGGTCCTGCGAATACACCGCGCAGCGGCGCCGACGTAAAGTGCTCCCCGCGCATCCCAACGGCCTTCCCGTTCACACGCGTCCGAGGTGGTCCAGGCCGCGATCTAAGGACTTCCGTAGGTGTCGGCTCGGAGCGCGAACCCCTGGCCGCTCGTGTCCTCGAACCCGCTTGCGGAGAACGGTTCCGAACCCTTCGCCGGTTCCGGATGCCGAGCCCCTCCGGGCACCGCTACAAGCCCTCACCCCCGTGGCCAGACGGGCGTTGTCGGCCGGTGACCGCAAACGGCCAATCAACCGAAAACTCACTTCCTGTCCCCAGAAAGCTGCTATCAGTGTTCGGCGTGCCGTTTTCCACGGCGCCCCCCTTCCCTCAACCAGCGAGAGCGAGCCACCCGGATGGACGAACTGCGCCTGCGTGTCGACTTCGGTCCGGACGTGTCCGAACGCGAGGCCGACCAGGAGACCCGGGACCTGTGGCGCCTCCTGGAACGCCTGGACGCCGATCGGGTGGACCTCGACGAGGACGGGTCGAAGGCGGCGGCGGACACGCGTTCGGCCGACCCCGCCACGGTCCTGGGCGCGCTCACCGTCTTCGGGATCGCTGGCCGCTTCGTGATCAAGGAGGCGGTAACCCTGGTCACCGCGTGGCTGGAGGCGAGTGCGCACAGGTCGGTGACGCTGGAGGTGGGCGGAGCCACGCTCGTCGTCCAAGGCAGGAACCGGGTCCGCCCGGAGGAGATCCAGGCCCTCGTCGACGCCATGGGCACAGCGCCTGCGGAGGACTCCGACCGGGGAGCGGTGGCGGAGGCGACCGGTCAGGAAGCCCTCACGGGAGCCGAAGCCGCACTCCGGGACGGGCGGCCGGGGAACGCGGAGAACGGGGAGCACGCGTGACCCGTACGGCGGTGCTGATCGGGGTGGGAGCCTACGACAGCGGCGGCTTCCCGGATCTGCGGTCCCCGAAGGCCGACCTGGCCGCCATCGAGGCCGCTCTCCGGCGCAACTGCCAGTTCGACGAGGTCAAGGTGCTCCTGGACCCGACCAAGGCCAGGGCCCTGGAGGCGATCGAGGCCCCGCTCGAAGGGGGCGGGCGCGACGACCTCGTGTTCGTCTCCTTCTCCGGTCACGGGTTCGTGCCCCGGCGTTCGGGAAGGCTGCACCTGGCCCTGAGGGACACCAGGAAGGACCGCCCCTCAGCCACCGCGATCTCGGCGGTGGAACTCCAGAACGTGCTGAGGGACTCGCCGGTCACCAGCAAGGTCCTCATGCTCGACTGCTGTTACAGCGGTGCGTTCGCCGACGGCTTCGGTACCCGTGCGTCGGACGACGACCCCGGCATCGACTTCCAGAGGGAGCTCCAGGGCAAGGGCGTGGGAGAGGGCACCTACGTGATGGCTGCCTGCGGGGCGTACGAGAAGGCGTACGAGGGAGACAACAGCGCGTACACCCAGCCGTCGCTGTTCAGCATGGCGGTGGCCGAAGGGCTCTCCGGAGCGGCTGGGGACTCCAACGGGGACGGTTGGAGCGACGGCCCCGACCTGTACCAGTACGTGCACCGGCGGGTGGAGGAGGCCGGGAAGCAGAGCGTCACCGCCTTCGCGTTGGGTGTGACGGGCACGATCCGTCTGGCCCGCCGCTCCGGGGCGCTGACCGCCACCCCGGCAGGAGGGGGCGGGGCCACGGACGGTGCCCGGCGGCAGCGTCCCGCGGACGCTGGAGACCCCGCAACGCCACCGGAGAGCCTGCGGCATGTCCGTGCCGCGCGGGATCCCGACTTCTCCCGCGTGCTCGACTACCTGCGCATGTGCGTGGGACACGAAAGCGTCATGCAGCAACTGCCCGGTCTCGACGGCAACGAGGTCGCGGCCTGTCCGATGGGGAGCGAACCGCTGCTCACCGGGGCCGGGGAGCGGTGGCCGATCCCGGGCGGAGCCGCGCTTCACGTGGCGGAACAGGCTGCCCGGTCCGGGCAGGCCCTGCGCTACGGCTATCCCGCGGTCCTGTTCAACGTGCGCGGGCGCGACACCCGCGTGGCGCCCCTGTTCGTCCTCGACGTGGAAGCGGTCGAGGCGCAGGGACAGCGGTACCTGGTTCCCGTCGGTGAACCAGCGCTCAACCGGGCCGTACTCGCCTCCGCCGGAGGACTGGCCCAGGAGGACATCACCGAACTCGTCGAGTGGTTCCAGGTGGACTGGGTCAGGACGGGGATCGAGGGGCTCTCGGACAAGGCGCGTATGGTCTGCGACCGCGTCGGCCTCAACGTCCTGCAGGACCTCGTGGCGGGCGACCTCCACGACGACCTCACCACGACCCAGCCGTTTCGCACGGGGGTGCAGAACGTCGCGATCCTCCATCGCGCCAACCCCGCCGACACGGCCTCCAAACAGATCCTCGCCGACCTCGACCACAGGGACGACAACGGCATCACCCTCGCGGACATCCCGGCGAGCGCGCTCTCCGTGCTCGACGTCCCGCTCGGCGACCCTCCGCCCGGCAAGCGGCGGCTTCCCACCGCCGCGTCCCCTCCGGGACCGGTTCCGCCGGTCGTCACCGGTCGGAGCAACACCGCCCAGGAGCGCATCGTCGCGGAGGCGATGACGGCCCCTCTGACGGTGGTCACCGGTGCTCCGGGCACGGGAAAGAGCACCCTGATCACCGCGCAGGTGACCACCGCCGTCGCGGCGGGGCAATCCGTGCTCATCGCCTCCACCAACAACGACGCCGTCGACGTGGTCGTCGACGCGGTCAACTCCCTGGTGGACGACAGCGAGGTCATCGTCCGCACGGGCAACGCCGAGAAGAGGGCCGACGAGGCCGGGATCCTCACCCGGATGCGCGCCCTGCGTGTGGAGACGCCCCAGGCGGAGACCACCACCGCTGGATACCGCCTGGTCGGCATCCAGCGCGGACTCGACGAGGCCCACGCCCGGCTCTCCCGGACCGGAGACGCTGAACACCGGCTGGCGGTGCTCGCCCCGACCCGCACACGTCTGGGGCAGCGGCTTCCCCGAGAACTGGACACCGCCGCGCTGGGCGACTCCGCGTCGGTCCTGTACTGGCGGGAACGGCTGGAACGGGCCGTGGCGCCCGGCTGGTCCAAGAGGCTCTCCCGGTGGTGGAACGGACGACTGGTCCGCCGCGGTCTGGGGGTCGAGGCGACCTCCGAGACCGCGGACGCCCTGATGCCCTTCATGGACGTCGAACTCGACTGGTGCCGGGCACGGGAGGAGGCCGGGGACACGGACCTTTCCGGCGACGGCGCGGCAGAACAGCACCGGGTGATCGCCCGGCTCAGGGAGGAGCGCCAGAAACCGAGCCGCACCTATCTGGTCGGCAGGTTCGCGCAGAAGCTGGTGGCCGGCCGCTCCGTTCTGGACGCTCGGTTGCAGTCGCTTCACACCGGAAAGAAGGGGTGGAGCGGTGTGGAGAAGCTGGTGGGCACCGTTCCGGCCTGGGCCACCACGTCACGGTCCGTTCGCGGCACCCTGCCTCCTCGGGCAGGCCTCTTCGACCTGGTGATCATCGACGAGGCCAGCCAGTGCACCGCCGCGGACCTCGTGCCCCTGCTCTACCGCGCCCGGCGGGCACTGGTGATCGGCGATCCGCACCAGCTCCAACCGGTGAACACCCTGGGCGAGAAGGACGACCGTAGGATCCAGCAGGTCATGGGTCTGGACGGGGATTGGCTGGACGAGCGCGGGCTGTTCTACACACGGACCTCCGCCTACCACGTGGCGGCCGCGGCCGTGAGCGCCGTGGGCCGCGAGGTCCACTGGCTGGACGAGCACTACCGCTGCCATCCCGACGTCATCGCCCCCGTCAACCGCCGCTTCTACGGTGACCGCCTCTCCGTGCGCACCAGCACCCCCGACCTCGCCGCTCCCACGGAACCGGCCGTGTCCTGGATCGACGTGCGCGGACGCACCGACCGGCCCGGCGGGCGCTCCTGCCGTAACACCGAGGAGGCCGAACGCGTGGTGGAGCTCCTGCGTGAACTGTGGCGGGAGCTGCCGCGCAGCGCCACCATGGGGGTCGTCACGCCCTTCCGGGCCCAGCGCACCCGCATCGAGGGGCTCCTGACGGAGGCCGCCGCCGAGCGCATCGAGGTCGGCACCATCCACACCTTCCAGGGGCGGGAGTGCGACGCGGTGGTCATCAGCCCCGCCGCCGCCACGGGCGTCAACCAGAGCACCGGCCGCTGGGCCGGACGCCAGCACAACCTGTGGAACGTCGCCGTCACGCGCGCCAAGTCGCGTCTGTACATCGTCGGGGACCTGGACTACTGGACCAAGCAGGAAGGGGTCCTCGCCGACTTCGCCGTACCCTCGGCGGACAGCGGGGAGACGGAGCGGACGCGTGAGCCCGGCCAGCGGCTGTTCGACACGCTGACGGCCAGGGGCGTCACGGCCCGGGTGGGCGTGCGGGTCCGGGGGTACACCTGCGATATCTGGGCGCACACACCGTCGGGTGTCCGCGCGGTCCTCATCGATGACGCGGGGGTCGGTGATCCGGTGGTGGTGGACCAGGGCCGGCGGCTCGAACGCGCGCTGGACGGCGCGGCCCTGTTCGCACGCGTCTCCGGAGTGCCCACAGTACGCGTGCCCGCCTGGCGCTGCCTGGCCGAGCCCGGCACGGTGGCCGACGAACTGCTCGGCTGATCCCGGGCCGTACGGGAGGGAGGTGACCGCGGACAGCGGTCCGAGTCCGGGTCCGGAACCGGGACCGTGCCCGCGGACACCCCCCAGACCTCCTGGGAGCGGCGGTTCGCCCCGGCGCTGACACATGTCCTCTGAGCCCGGGCGAGCGCATCGCCGAACGCCCGGTACCCTTCCCGTGGTCCGCGCGAGCGCTCCGGCCCCCGGTGCGCACGCCCCACCGCACCGACCCGGGCGTGCTCCGGCCGGGCGTCCGACCGCCCGAGCACCCAGGAGGAGGACCGGTTGTACGCAGGCACCTTCTCCATCGTCGCCCACGACGCCGCCACCGGAACGTGCGGTGTCGCGCTCAGCAGCCGGTTCCCGGCGATCGGGGCGCTGTCGGTGTTCGCGCACGCGGAGGCGGGGGCGGTCGCCACACAGGCGCTGATCAACCCGCTGCTGGGCGCGGACGCCCTGGAGCTGCTGCGCTCCCACTCCGCCGAGGACGCGCTGCGCCGGGTCCTGGACGCCGACCCCGACGCGGACTCGCGGCAGGTCGCGGTGGTCGACCGTGAAGGGCGCGCCGCCGCGCACACCGGCCCGCAGGCGCACCCGTGGTGCGGCCACAGGGTGGGGAACGGATACGCCGTGGCGGGCAACATCCTGACCGGCGCCGACACGCTCGACGCGATGGCCGAGCGGTTCGAGGCCGCTGCCGGGGAGCGGATGGACGAGCGGCTGCTGGGCGCCCTGGAGGCGGGGCAGGCGGCCGGTGGCGACAGGCGCGGCAGGCAGAGCGCCGCGCTGTACGTGCACACCGGCCACCCCTACCCCTACCTGGACCTGAGAGTGGACGAGCACCCCGATCCGGTGACCGAGCTGCGCCGGATCCACGGGGTCGCCGAGCGGGAGCTGCTGCCGTTCGTGGAGGCCATGCCCACGCGCGCGCACCCCGCGGGCCGCTTCGAGCGGTTGCTGGACACCGGTGACCACTGAGCCCGCCGTCCGTGGCCACGGCCTCCACCGCCGCGGAGCGCGCCGGTGGTCGGCCGCGGCGACGGCGGTGCGGCGCGGTGCCCCGCCGCGGTGGCAGGCTCCGGCTCAGCGGTCGTCCCCGCCCCACCCGTCCCCGTCCCGCCCGTCCGCGGAGCGCCGGGCGAACCGCTCAGTGAGGGCCTGCGCCGCCCCGTAGTCCGGGATGCCCTCGGGCAGGGGAAGGCCCGACGCCACCGCCTCGGCCGCGGCGAGGGCTCCGTGTAGGGCGGCGCGGAAGAGCAGTGAACCGCAGCTCACGCGCCGCACGCCCAGTGCGGTGAGTACCCGAAGCGGCGGGCCGTCGGGGGAGTGGAGGATGTTGAGCGGGATGTGCAGGGCGGCGACCAGCGCGGCGATCTCCTCCTCGTCGCGCAGGCCGGGCACGAACACCCCGTCGGCACCGGCCTCCTCGTAGGCGGCGGTCCGGTCGGCAGTCTGTTCCGTGTGCCCGGGCAGCCAGCGGGTGTCGGTGCGCGCGTTGAGGAACAGCGTCGGCGCCGCCTCCTTGACCGCGCGGATCACCGCCCGCTGGTGTCCGGTGTCGGCGAGCCCGCCGTCCGGAAGGCCGTCCTCCAGGTTGATCCCGGCGATCCCCAGCCGCTCCAGTTCGGCGGCCAGCGCGGCGACCTGCGCCGGTGTCGCACCGAAGCCGCCCTCGACGTCCACGCTGACCGGCACGTCCAGCCGGGACAGACCGCGGGCGAGCCGCAGCGTCTCCTCGCGCGCGAGCCCCCGGGCGTCGGGCAGCCCGGCCGCCGCGGCCACACCCAGGCTGGTGGTTCCCACGGCGCGGAACCCCGCTGCGGCCAGGGCGGCGGCCGAGGCGTGGTCCCAGGCGTTGGGCAGCAGCAGGGGAGCGCCCCGCAGGTGCAGGGCACGGAACCGCTCGCCTGGGCTCTCCGGCCCCTTCGAGGGGTCGGCGCCGGGGTGGGCAGGAAGGCGGTCGGGGGCGGCGCGTCCGGTGGCGGGTGCTGTTCGGGAATCCATACGGCGACGCTACGGCCGCGTCGTTTCGGCCACCGCCGAAGCGACGCGGGACGACGACGGCGCCGTCCAGACCCCGACGCGGACGACGGCGCCGTGCCCGCTGATCCTCGCGCACCCGTGGTGCGGTCCGGTCGGCGGGCACGGCCGTCAGGGGTGCGGCTCGGCCGCGGGGTCAGCCGTCCGCGGGCGGGTCGCCATCCGGGCCGCCGGACGGGGCCTCGCCGTCGCCGGGTCCGCCGGACGGGGCCTCACCTGGGGCGGCCCCGCCGCCGGGGCCGCCCATCCCGGAGGACTCCTGCTGGGTGGCGCTGCCGGCGTAGTCGTTGCCCGGGTCGCGGTAGATGGTGTGGATGTGCCCCCACCCCGCCGTGGTGTACCCGTCCACGTCGGCGCCCGCCGAACCCTGCTGGTTGGAGAACTCGACGTAGACGTCCGGGCCGGAGATCTGGAAGTGGACACCCTCTCCCTGGGTCATGTCGTACTCGGTCGCCCCCGACCAGTTCACGTAGGTCTCGTCGAGGGTCGCCTCGATCTCGGCCAGGGCCTCGGCCGTGGTCTCCTCGTCCGACAGCCCCACCCAGTTGGCGATCACGTCGAGCAGCAGCTGTTTCTGTTCGTCGGTCAGGTCCGCCCCGGCGATTCCGGTCCCCGTCGGGTAGGAGCAGGTGTCGCCGGGAGCGCAGGCGAGGTCCCCGACCTCCGACCCCTGGTACAGCTGGGCCCTCTGTTCGTCGGTCAGGCTGTCGTAGAAGGCGAAGGCCGTCTCGTACATGCCCGAGAGCGGCTGGACCTCGTCGCCCTCGTCGTCGGTGTAGACGGCGGGTTGGGAACCCAGGTGCGTGGGCGCGAACGTGATCGAGTCGTCGGAGCCGTCCAGCGTGGCGTTCATGCCGAGGTGGTGGCCGCCGAACTGCACCTCCCAGGCGCCCGAGTCGGAGGGATCGCCGAAGAAGGCGATGTAGTACTGGCCCAGCGAGTCCTCGGTGCTGGAGCTGTTCTCCAGGAGGAACTCGTCGCCGCCCATGATGCCGGTGGCGGTCTCGTACCCCTCCTCGCTCAGCAGCGCTTCGAGGACCTCCATGGCCGCGGCCCTCTGCTCCTCGCTGAGGTCCTCCAGGTTCAGTCCGGCCCGGTCGACGAAGGTGACCGGGAAGTTCGACCACGTCGTGGTCTTGGCCTCGTCGTCGTAGGCGTACACCAGCTCTTCGCGCTGCTCGTCCGACAGCGTCGCCATGAAGGCCTGCGCCGCGGAGGCGGTGTCCGTGATCGTCTGCGCGGTAGTCGCGGACGACGTGTCCCCGGAATCGGTCGTCTCCGACGCCGACGATGCGGCGGCGGCCGGCTCCGAGGCGGCGGTGCCCGGCACGGCGCATCCGCCGAGCGCGAGGACCGCCGTCAGCAGCGCCGTGGCGACCCATGCTCCCCGTGCGCGTTTCGGTCGGTGCCGCGCGCCTCCGGTCTCCTGATCGGTGGTGTTCGTCATGGAGACGAAGGTAGGGAGCGAACCTTGGTGTTTCCTGTGTGACGGGTGAGAACGAGGTGGGAACCGGTCCCCTCCGTGGCGCCGTCCGTGTCTCCCGCGCCGACCGCGCCCCGGGGTCAGGCGGTGCCGGGGTGGATGGTGAAGACCCGGTTCAGGCCGACCATGGTCAGAATGCGCACGGTGTTGGCGGGGACGGAGACCAGGACCATGTCGGCCCCGGCCTCCAGGACGTGCTGGCGGACGGCGAGGAGGGCGCTGATACCGCTGGAGTCGCAGAAGTCCAGGCCGGACAGGTCGATGGACAGGCACTGGCCGGAGACCAGGGACAGGAGCCGGACCTCGTGGCGCAGGGTCGTGGCGTGGTCGTAGTCCAGCGAGCCGGTCACGTCGAGGACGGGACCGGCCGCGGTGTCCCGGCGGGTGACGTTCAGGGCGCTCATCGTGGAGTCCCCCTTGTCGGACGAGGCGGCCGGGGGAGGGCGCGAACACCGAGCGCGAGGATGGCGGTGTCG
Organism: Nocardiopsis synnemataformans DSM 44143; assembly: GCA_000340945.1. Lineage (GTDB taxonomy): Bacteria > Actinomycetota > Actinomycetes > Streptosporangiales > Streptosporangiaceae > Nocardiopsis > Nocardiopsis synnemataformans. The sequence goes on from ANAW01000083.1 coordinate 29,309, forward strand.
TCCTCGAGGCCGTCGCCGAAACCCTCCAGCAGCCCGGTCAGGGCGCCGACGACGCCGTCGGCCGTGCAGGGGGCGTGCTCCGCGGCGAAGGAGAGCAGGGCCTGCTCGCCGTACATGGTGTCGGGCCCGGACCCGGTGCGGGCCTCGGTCAGGCCGTCGGTGTAGAGCACGAAGGTGTCGCCGGGGGCGAGGGTGGTCTCGACGGTGGCGAAGTGGGCTTCGGGCAGCACGCCGACGAGCATCCCGCCGGAGGCGAACAGGAACTCGGCCCGCCCGTCCCCGCGCAGGGCCAGGGCCGGGGGGTGGCCGCCGAAGGCGAGGCGGGCACGGACGTGTCCGGCGTCGCCGTCGGGTTCGAGGACGCCGAAGACGGCGGTGCAGTAGCGGGGGTCGCCGTTGTCGGCGTAGCGCTCCAGGAGGGCGGTGTTCAGCGTGTCCAGGGCGTCCGCGGGCTCGGAGGAGTGGAGGGCGGCGGTGCGCAGGACGTAACGGGCCTGGGAGGTCAGGGTCGCGGCCTCGGGTCCCTTGCCGCTCACGTCGCCCAGGAAGAACGCCCAGCGCGTGTCACCCAGCGGGAAGAGGTCGTAGAAGTCGCCGCCCAGCCGGTAGGGGGAGGCGGTGTGGTAGTAGGCGGCGGCCTCCATGCCCGGAACTTCGGGGAGGGTGTCGGGCAGCAGGGCCTTCTGGAGGATGACGAGCGCCTCCCCCAGGCGGGCCCGGTCGGCCTCGGCCCGCCGGTGCGCCCGTTCGGCCTCCTCGCGGGCTTGTTCGGCCTCGGCGCGTGCCTGCTCCGCCTCCCTGCGGCGGCGCAGCAGCTCCTCCTCGTAGGAGCGGCGGTCGGTGGCGTCGAAGACGGTGGTGCGGACCAGCAGCGGCTCGCCCCCGCCGTCGTGCTTGACGGCGGAGGAGACCAGCACCGGAAGGCGGCCGCCGTCGGACGCGCGCATCTCCAGGGCGATGCCCCTGAGCTCGCCCTGCATACGCAGCAGGGGCGCGAAGTGCGTCTCGTGGTAGAGCCTGCCGCCCATGGTGAGCAGGTCGGGAAAACGCATCCGCCCCACCACGGCGTCGCGCTCCAGGCCGAGCCATCCCAGCAGCGTGGCGTTGATCCTGGCGACCGTGCCGTCCATGAGCGTGGACAGGTACCCGCAGGGCGCGGACTCGTAGAGCTCCTCCGCGCTGTCCTCCAACAGCGCGGTGAGGGCCGCGTCGGTGCCGTCCCCGTTGCCGCTTCCGGAGGTTCCCGGGTCCCTGTTCACCAGGCGTCCTCCACTGACTCCAGGAAGTCCAGCACCGCGGCCGCCGTGGCCTGCGGCGCGCTCAGCTGCGGACAGTGGCCGGTGGCGTCCAGGGTGACCAGCCGGGAGGAGGGGATCGCCGCGTGGACGAAGGCGCCGACCTCGCGCGGGGCGAGGAGGTCCCGGGCGCACTCCAGGATCAGCGTCGGGACCCGCACCTCCTCCAGGTCCGCGCGGTTGTCGGACAGGAAGGTGGCGCGGGCGAAGACCCGGGCGATGTCGGGGTCGGTGGCGCAGAAGCTGTTGGTCAGCTCCCGTCCCAGCTCGGGCCGCTCCGGGTTGCCCATGATCACCGGCGCCATCACCGATGACCAGCCCAGGTAGTTCGACTCCAGCGAGGCCAGCAGTTCGTCGATGTCCTCCGCGGTGAAGCCGCCGCGATAGCCCTCGTCGTCGATGTAGCGGGGGGAGGGGGTCACCATCACCAGCGCCCCGATCCGCTCGGGCGCCCTCCGCGAGGCCAGGACGCCCACCATGGCGCTGACCGAGTGCCCCACGAACACCGCCCGCTCCAGGTCCAGTTCCCGGCAGACCTCCACCACGTCCTGGGCGTAGCCCTCCAGGGAGGAGTACCTCGCCTCGCTCCAGGCGGACGGGTCCGAGCCCCCGGAACCGACGTAGTCGAACAGCACCACCCGGTGGCGCTCGGCCAGAGCCGGGACGACCAGGCGCCACAGGTTCTGGTCGCAGCCGAACCCGTGGGCCAGCACGACCGCCGGCCCGTCGGCGTCACCGGTGACCGTGACGTTGTTCCTGCTCAGGACGTCCACAGTGTTCAACCCTTTCCCCGCTCAGGCTCTCCCGAAAAGGACGACCCGGCACATAACGCAACAACCGCCGGTGCCGGGCCGGTTGTTCCCCGGGACCCGTGTCGGTGGTCATGTGATCGGCCCGAAAACGGGACGCGGCCACGGACGCCCCCGGGGGGCGGGCGACTCTCCCGGACGCTTCCCGCGGGCGTCAGCCGTGCCCCGGGCTCACGGGCGGCCGCGGCGCGGGCCTCCAACGCGGTGGCGGCGTCCCCGGAGCCGGTCGTTCACGGACCCGGCCGTTCGTTCCGCTCGCGCGGGCCGGGCGGGGAACCGGATCCGGCCCTCCCCTCGGGCCCGTCCCTGTCGCCGCCGCTGTCCGAGGTCGCTTTCTCGCCTTTCCCGTCGTCCTCGGCGTCGGAGAGCAGGGGGTGCTCGGTGACCTCGTAGCGCCGGATGTAGGTCCCCAGGAACGCCTGCATGCTCGCGCCCATCGGCAGTGCGAGCAGCGCGCCGGGCGCACCCAGGATGGCCACGCCCGCCAGGACCGAGCCGAACGCCACCGCGGGGTGCATGTCCAGGGTCCTGGCGGTGATGCGCGGCTGGAGCAGGTAGTTCTCGAACTGCTGGTAGACGACGATGAACACCAGCACCCACACGGCGGGCCAGAGGCCCTCCGCCAGCGCCACGAGCACGGGGACGACTCCGCCGATGTAGGTGCCGACGGTGGGGATGAACTGCGAGAGCACGCCCACCCACAGTGCCAGGGCGAACGCGAAGGGGATGTCCAGCGCGACCAGCACCACGTAGTGCGCGCCCGCGCAGACCAGGGCCAGCAGCGCCCGGGAGTAGAGGTAGCCGCCGGTCTTGGTGATCGCGATCTCCCAGGCCCGCAGCACCTCGCGCTGGGTGCGCGGCGGCAGGACCGAGCAGATCACGCGGCGGAAGCGGGGGCCGTCGGCGCACAGGTAGAAGGTGAAGAGCGCGATCGTCAGCATGTTGAACAGCAGCGCCAGGACGGTCGTCCCGGCGCCCCAGACGTTGTTGGCGATGCCGGAGGCGTACTGCTCGACCAGCCCGCTGACGCTGGAGATCTCGTTGAGCAGGGTGGTGGGGGAGTAGGAGGTGTCGAACGTGGTGTTGACCCAGTCCAGCGCGGCGCGGACCATCTCGGGCACCTCGGAGACGAAGGACAGGACCTGGCTGATCAGCATCGACCCGAGCAGGCTGAAGAACACCACGGTCAGCGCCAGCAGCAGGAGCATCACCGCTCCGGTGGCGGGCCCGCGCGGCCAGCGGTGCCGGTGGAGCCAGTTGACCGCGGGCTCCAGCGCCAGCGCGAGGAACAGCGAGATCAGCAGCAGCATGAGAAGGCTCTGCAACCGGACGAACAGCCACAGGGCGAGGCCGAACGCGGTGACCATCCACAGGGCCAGCAGCATGGCACGGGGGAGCCAGCGCGGCATGCCGCCGCCGCGGTCGGGACGCGCGGACCCGGGCGGTGTGGTGCTCGTGTGCAAGCCGGTTCTTCCTCACTGTGTGCGGTGGCGCGGCGGTGCCCCCGCGGCGTGCCGGGACGATTCCAGCCCCACCGGACGATAGCGCCTCCCGGCCGCCTGACCGTCCCGCCAGCGCCGCACTGTCACCGGGGCTTCCTACGATGCCGCCATGGACACGAGTACGGATGTGTGGGCGGGAGTCCGCGAGCGGGTGCGGGAACTGGCGCGGGTGCCCGGCGCCGAGGAGGTCTTCGGAGCCGGTTCCCACGGCTTCGAGCTGCTGGAGCCGCTGACGCCCGAGGAGTTGGCCGAGGTGGAGGCGCAGCTGGGCACGCGCCTGCCGACGGGTTACCGGGAGTTCCTGCTCAGGGTGGGCGCGGGCGGCGCTGGTCCGGCCTACGGTGTCTTCCCCCTGGTCAGAGGGGCGGACGGCCGGTGGCGGTGGCACGGCGACGGTGCGGACCTGGTCGCTCCGGCGCGGTTGGCGGAGCCGTTCCCGGTCGCCGGTCCCGATCCGGAGGCGCTGACCGCCCTGCGGGCCGAGGAGCCCGTTGAGGAGGACTTCGAGGACGGCGAGGAGTTCGACCGGGTCTACGAGGCCTGGGACGCGCGCATGGCGGACCTGCTGTGGGCCGAGGACCGTACGGTCGGGGCCCTGTGCCTGTGCCATCTGGGCTGCGCGCTGCGGCAGTGGCTGGTCGTGTCCGGTCCCGAGGCCGGGCGCATGTGGAGCGACGGCCGTGTCGACGACGAGGACCTCAAGCCGCTCATCAGCGGGGACGGCGCACCCCTGACCTTCGCGGACTGGTACCTGGGATGGCTGGAGGAGGCTTCCCGCGCCGCGGCGGTCCGACCCTGAGGGAGTGCCGGTGCGCCGTCCGCCCCCACGGGCGGCGCACTCCCGCAGACGGAGCCGTGCGTCGCCGACCGCCTCAGGCGGACGGGGCCGTGCCGGAGGACGTCAGTGTCCTGGGCATCGGCGGGATCGGCCGGTCGCGCCGAGCACTGCGTCCGACCGCCCGGGGTGCGCGGCCCTCGGCGGCGCAGCTCAGGATCTCCCTCACAGCGAGCCGTCCCGCCACCTGGAAACTCCAGGCGTTGGAATCGGTCCAGTGCCAGACGGCGTCGCGCAGCACCACCCGGGCCGCGAAGGCGGGCCGACCGTCCTCCCGCTCCCGCCACGCCTCGCGCGCGGCCTCCGCGAACGCGTCGACGAACTCCCGCGGAAGCGGTTCCCCGGTGTACCGGCACGTCAGGGGGAGGTCGTCAACGAACGCGAAGTCCTCGGCGGTGCCACCCGGCAGGGGCTCGGCGTCGACCCAGACCATGGCGAAGTACCCGGGGCAGGCGGTCTGCATGATGTGGCGGACGAAGACCCCGGTGATCGGTCGCGGTAGCGGGGGCGGGCGCTCGTGGTCGGTGGACACGTGCCTCTCCTGACGGTGGGGCCCACAGTGTCCCTCCGCACGGCCGCTCCCCACCACCTGTTTTCCGGGCGCGCGGTTGGCGTGCCGCCCGTCCGTGCGGACGGGCGGCACGCTCCGGACCGCGGAACCGGTCGCGGCCGTTGGCCTCAGGCCCCGGGCTCGACCACGCGCACCACCACCTTGCCCCGGATCCCTCCGGCCTCCAGCGCCCGGTGGGCCTCGGCGATCTCGGCCAGGGGAAGGACCCTGTCCACGACGGGACGGACGGCTCCGGACTCGGTCAGGCGGGTCAGTTCGGCGAGGAGCTCGTGCCCGGGGATGCCGCTGAAGGCGCGGATGCGGCGCGGACCGAAGACGGCCGAGGCGGCGACGTAGGAGAGCGACGCGAGCATGTGCTCGGTGTCGAAGGTGATCGTCACCATGCGCCCGTTCCCGCTCAGCCGCCTGCGGAAGGCGCGCATCCCGGTTCCCACCGTGTCCAGGACGACGTCGAACGGCGGAAGGTCGGCGGCACCGGTGCTGGCGTAGTCGAAGGCCTCGTCGGCGCCCAGCTCCCGCACGAAGTCGAGGTGCTCGGCCCCGGCCAGAGCGGTGACGTGGGCGCCGTGGACCCGGCCGAGCTGGACGGCGACGCTGCCCACCCCGCCGCTCGCGCCCCGCACCAGCAACCGCTCGCCCGGGGCGAGACGGGCCTTGTCCCGCAGCGCGGTGAGGGCCGTCGCGCCGACGCCGGGCAGGGCCGCGGCCTCGACCAGGCCGGTTCCCGCCGGGGCGGGGGCCAGCTGCCGGGGCGAAACGGCCACGAACTCGGCCGCGCTGCCGAACGTCCGGGGCAGCCCGCCCCACACCCGGTCGCCCGGCGCGAACGCCGAGACGTCGGCCCCCACTTCGGCGACCTCGCCCGCGAAGTCGAGCCCGATCCGCTTGGGAAAGCCCCTCTCGACCAGCCCGGTCACCAGGCGCAACCCGCCCGCGCGGCCCAGCAGCTCGCCGCCGTTCACGCTGGCGGCGTGGACGCGCACCAGCACCTCCCCCGGTCCGGTGCGGGGCTTGGCGATCGTGCCCTCGTACAGCACCTCCGGGCCGCCGTACCGGTCGTACAGGGCCGCGCGCATCTGACTCACTGTTCTGGTCCCCTTCGTCAGCCGCCGCACGTCGAGTCCGTGCGGGTTCCTCCGCGTGCACGCTACGCCGTAAACGGACGCCCCCCTCCACTTATGGCCGATGTGAGAGACAGTGCCCCTGGTTCCTCTCGGATCGCCCCCTCCGGCACCGCCGTCGGGCCCCGACGGTCGGGCCGGGCCGTCGGGGCCGCGACCGCATTTTCGACAGCCGCGCGGAAGGCGTTCGAAAGGCCGGAACCTCCCGCGCGGCGCGGGCATCGAACCCCGGTGTTCAGCACAGCACGCCACCCCCGTGGCGTCGGAAGATGAGGTGTCAGCCCGTGTTCGGAATCCTGCGTCCCTGTCGGCACACGCTGTCCGACGGCCTGGCCGAGGAGTGGATGTCGCACATGTGCGGGCTGTGCCTGGCACTGCGCGACGACCACGGCCAGGCGTCCCGGATCGCCACCAACTACGACGGCCTGGTGGTGTCGGTCCTGGCCGCGGCGCAGTCCGAGGAGTGCGCGGGCACGCGCCGGGCGGGGCGCTGCCCCCTGCGCGGCATGCGCGGGGCCGAGGTCGCCGACGGCTCCGGCGCGCGTCTGGCGGCGGCGGTGTCGCTGATGCTGGCCTCGGCCAAGATCGCCGACCACATCGAGGACGGCGACGGCCCCTACGCCCGCCGCGGCGTGCGCGCGCTCGCCGGACGGGTGGCCGAGCGCTGGCGGCGCGACGCGCGCGAGGCGGGCGCCGGGCTCGGGTTCGACGGCGCGGGGCTGGTCTCGGTGGTCGACCGCCAGCGGGAGGCCGAGTCCTCGGCGGGGCCGGGCACCNGACCGGGCACCGACGTCCTGGCGGTGACCCGGCCGACCGAGGAGGCCACCGGCGAGGCGTTCGCGCACACCGCCGTCCTGGCGGAGCGGCCCGCCAACGTCGAACCCCTGCGCGAGGCGGGGCGCCTGTTCGGCCGCGTCGCCCACCTGCTGGACGCGGTGGAGGACCGCGAGGAGGACCGGGAGAAGGGCGCCTGGAACCCGCTCACGGCCACCGGCACCGGGCTCGACCGGGCCCGCGAGCTGTGCGACGACGCCGTCCTGGGCGTCCGGCTGGCGTTGGAGGAGGCCGAGTTCGTCGACGATCGCCTGGTCCGCGCGCTTCTGGTGGGGGAGTTGCGCCGCGCCGTCGACCGCGTCTTCGCCCACGGCGGGGATCCGCACCAGGGGCAGCACCAGAACCACCAGCCCCACTACCAGCAGCCGCCCCACCAGTGGCGAGGGGACGGGAGCGGGGCCCACGACGCCCACCACGACGCCCACCACGGCGGTGGGCACGGGGGCGGGTACGGCGGCGGGCACGGGGGCGGTTTCGGCTCCGGCGGGGAGGGCCCCGGCTCCGGCGGTTCCGGTTCCGGTGGGGCTCAGGACAAGAGCGGCTGCTGCGCCTCCTGCTCCTGCGACACCCCCGAACTGCGGCAGCCGCCCAAGCAGCGGGGCCTTCTGGCGGGCTGCGCGGCGGCGCTGTTCATGTGCTGCACCTGCCAGTTCTGCTGCCGCGATCCCCATCCCGGGCCGTGGACGGGCAAGCCGCGGAACTCGTGGTGCGAAGCCTGTGAGTGCTGCAATTGCTGTAACTGTTGCGATTGCTGTCGCTGCACCTGAGTCCAGGCCGCACGAGCGAAGGACTGGGCACGGCCCTTGCGGGGACGCGCGTCAGCGGACGAAGGCCGCGAGTCGAGGACGGTCCCTGCGGGGACGCGCGTCACCGGACACGGGGGCCGCCTCCCCGGCCCCTCAGTCCTCCCAGTCGTCCCACTCCTCCTGCCGGGCCCGCTCCCACCGCTCCAGGGCCTCGCGCTCCCGGGTGAGCCGCTTCTGCACCGTGGCGATCTCGGGGCCGAGGATGGTGTTCCTGAAACCCCAGTTGATCTCCTCGGCGGTCAGCAGCTCGATGCTGTCCGCCGCCCAGCGGCGGCCGGGGACGGCGCCGGGGTTGTAGCGCAGGGTCCATCCGGGGTTTCTCCGCTGGAATTCCTGGAGCACGGCGTCGAAGGTGCGGGGTTCGGTGTGATCGGGCATGGCCTCACCTGGGGGCGATCCGGGAACCGCGCTGCGGAACGGGTCGTGCGGTTGGCACGCAGCACACTAGACCCTTTCCGCTTCCCGGTCAGGGGTTTCGCGGAATCCGTTGGCCGACCGCCGACCGCTGCCCCTGGTCGTCGACGTCGGTCCCGGCCGCCTACCGCGAACTCCGAACCACCGATCGTGGGGCCGTCCGGACGGGCGACCGCTGAGCCCGGCCACCGACCGCGGGTCCGTCCGGACGGGCGACCGTGTCGGCGGACCCCCTGCGGGGGCAGACCCCCTGAGACGGGCACGCCCCTGCCCGGGGCGGGTCAGCGCAGGTACGAGGCGCCGTTGACGTCCAGGACGGCGCCGGAGGACCACACGGCCTCGGGCGAGGCGAGGTAGCGCACGGCGGCGGCGACCTCCTCGGGGGAGGCCACACGCCCGAAGGGGCTGTCGGCGCGCACCCGGTCGGTGAGGCGTTCGGCCACGCGCTCGGTGTCCACGAACCCCGGCGCCACGGAGGCGACGGTGATGCCGTGCGGGGCCAGGGCGACGGCCAGCGACTGGCCCAGGGAGTGCAGGGCGGCCTTGCTCGCGCCGTAGGCCGGGTGGTCGGGCTCGCCCCGGTAGGCGCCCCGCGATCCGACGTTGACGATGCGGCCGCGCACCCCGTGGTCGATCATGTGCCGGGCGGCCAGGTAGCTGGTGTTGGCGGCGCCGAACACGTTCACGTCCATGGTGGCCCGCCAGGCCTGCTGCCACTGCTCGTAGGAGGTCGTGGCGAGGGGGTGGGCGGTGTTGACCGCGGCGTTGTTGACCAGGACGTCGAGCCCGCCCAGGCGGATGGTCGCCCGCTCGACCAGGTCGGCTGCCGCGTCGGGGTCGGCGATGTCGGCCTGGAGGAGGACGTGCCCCTTGCCGGGGAGCCCGGACAGGGTGGCCTCGGCCTCGGTGCGGCGGGTCGCGTAGTGCACGGCGACCCGGTCGCCCAGTTCCGCGAACGCGGTGGCCACGGCCCGGCCGATGCCCCGGGCGGCACCGGTGACCAGGACGGCGCGGCTCACCGGAGCCCTCCGCGAGCCGTGGCGGTCGGGACGGGGGAGGGGATTCGGTGGTCGGGCATGGACGGCACTCTAACGCCCCTCCCGTGCTCGCCCGTGTCCGCGGTCGTCCCCCGCCAGGGCCGACCCGTTCCAGGGCAGCGATGTGCCGTGTGGCCCCCGCCGACCCACGGTTCTGCGATCCCCGCCGCTACTCGGTCCTTGGTGTCCCCGCTGCTACCGCCCCCGGCCCTGCCGCTACCACCCCCGGCCCCCTGCCGCTACCGGTCGCCGGTCGCGTCCGCCTCCCGCCGCGCGCCCACGTCGAAGGCGGCGTCGCACGCGTCCCGGACGGCGTCGTTGTGCGTGGCGACCACCACCGCGCAGCCCTCCAGGCTCATCTGGCGCAGCACCTCCACGACCATCGCGCCGTTGTCGTGGTCCAGCGCGCCGGTGGGCTCGTCGGCCAGCACCAGGGAGGGCTGCTTGACCAGCAGGCGGGCCAGCGCCACGCGCTGCTGCTCTCCGCCCGACAGCCGGTGCACCTTCTCCCGCTCCCGTCCCGCCAGGCCGACCCGCTCCAGCGCCGCGGCGTGGCGCGACCTGGTGCCGTACCGCTTGACGATGTCGAGGTTGGCCTGGACGGTGGCGCTCTCCACCAGGGCGTAGTTCTGGAACAGGTAGCCGAGCGTGTCGCCGCGGAAGCGCCGCTGCCCGCCCGGGCCCAGGCGGGTGACGTCGGTGCCCTCGAAGAGGATCCGGCCCGCGCTGGGCCTCTCCAGCAGGCCCATGCAGTTGAGCAGGGTGGTCTTGCCCGATCCGCTGGCGCCGACCAGGGCCAGCATCTGCCCGGCCTCCACGGTCAGGTCCAGGTCCTGCCACAGCACGCGCGTCCCGAAGGACTTGGTGAGCTTCTCGACGGTGATCAATGGTGCTTCCCGGGTGTTCAGGCCTGCGAGGAGCCTTCGCGGACGATACGGCGGTGGAAGAAGGCGAGCGCGCCCAGGGTCAGGGCGAGTCCGGTCGCCGCGATGGCCACGGCGTAGAGGGGTTCGAGACCGGTGGTCGGCACCAGCTCGGGCGGCAGCATCCTGCCGGGGTCGCGCAGCACCCGCAACGTGGTGAGCGAGTCCCACGCCGCCCAGCCCGCGAAGCCCAGCGAGATCCCCGCCTCGACGGCGAGGAACCGCCGGTGCGTGGCGAGGAGGCCCCACCCGCTGATGTGCCGGGCGAAGACGGTCTGGGCCCGGGTCCGCGCGTGGATGACGCACGAGGCGATACCGGTCAGCAGCAGGAGTGCGGTACCGGCGACCAGGTTGAACGCCTCGATCCGGAGCAGGGCCAGGTCGGCGGCGTAGGCTCCGGCCGCCTTGTTGAGGATCGGCTGGACCGCGTTGACGTACTCGGCCATCCGCGGGTCGGCCTCCCGCGCCCGCTCCACCACGCTCGGATCGGGGAACAGCACGGCCTCGTGGGTCATGTAGGTGACGTAGGCGCTGTCGGAGAGCACACCGCCGTTGGGCAGGGCGATGACCACCGGGTCGCGCAGGAAGGGGAGTTCCCGCTGGGCGAAGGGGGCGCTCGACCCGTAGGTGAACACCGTCTGGCCGTCGGCCGCGGGCAGGACCTCGACCCCGGCCCCGGACTCCTCACCGCCGTTCTGGAGGCGCAGCCAGTCCGGCATCGCCCGCTCGACGTCCTCGCGGTGGGAGGCGTGCGCCCGCGGGAGCAGGACCCGGACCCGGTCCTCGGAGGCGGCGGGGCCGTAGCGCTCGCCGGAGGGGGACACGATCTCCTGCTCCGCGAGGTAGGTGTCGTTGACCACGAGCACGTCGAAGTCGGGCCGCCCGGACCCGACCGGCACGACGGACTCGGGCGCGTGCTGGTCGGCGATGATGATCTGGCCCTCCCGGTCGGCCCGGCGCAGCCAGGGGCCGAGGAGGGAGTTGGCCGCCTCGGGGTCCTCCATGCCGACGCTGCCGTTGAGGGTGATGTGCGAGGTCCGACCGGTCTGGGCGAAGGTCTCCAGCGAGGCCCGCTGCTCCCGCGTGGTCTGCGCCAGGTGGACGACCGACCCCAGGACGGCGAGCACCAGGAACAGGACGGGCACGCGCACCAGGTAGGCGCCCGCCTGGGTGGTGCGGACGGGGATGCGGCCCTTGAGCGCGGGCAGGATCGCGGTGGTGTGCACCAGCCCGAGCACCGCGGCGTGCACGGCCAGGGACACGGCGGCGAAGACCCCCGCGAACACCAGGGTGATCAGGGCGAAGAAGCCGAGCTGGTTCCAGCCGTTGTAGAGGCCGAGGCAGACCAGGGTGACCAGGGCGACGGCGGGCAGGGCCGCGCCCCACAGCCGGGCGACCTGGCCCAGGTCGCGCAGCAGGATCCGCCCGTAGGAGCGCCCCAGCAGCCGCTGGACGGCGTAGTCCCGGGAACCGAGCAGCACCCCCGCGCTGATCGCGGTGACGCCCACCAGCAGCGCCAGGGCCAGGACGTTGAACAGCGGGCCGCCGAGGAAGGACTGCCACAGCCGCGCCTGGCTGCCGCCCGTGTCCGGGCTCAGACCGTGCTCGGCGAGGGCGTCGGTGAGCACCCGCGCGTTCTCGGGCGGCCCGAAGACCAGGTAGTAGCCGCGCGGGCTGCGTTCGGCGAGCGCGTCTATGGGGTGGACGCGCAGTTCCGTGGCGGGGTTGAAGGACGGGTAGCCCTCGGTGAGCCAGTCGGCGTACCGGGAGTCGGGGTCGCCCACGGCCAGGTACAGGTGCGACAGCGACTCGGGGGTCCGCACGTCCGGGGCGGTGAAGCCGATGGCGACGCCCTGTTCGGCGGCGACGCGTTCGACGGTCTCCGCGACCCGCCCGCTGTCGGAGGTGCCGTCGTCCTCGACGATCCACACCACCGCCGAGTGCTGCGCCGTGGGGATCGTCAGCTCCCACGTGGCCAGCAGCAGCGCGGCGATGAGCGCGGCGAGCAGCAGGAACGCGGTGTGGGCGAAGGCGATGGTCCGGTTGGGCATGGTCTCCTGGCGCGGTCGCGGACACGGGGACGACCCGCTGGCGGGGGGACGTCAGCGGGTCCGTCGCGGTCGGCTACCCGCAGTGCCTCCAGTAGCTCTCGTTGTTGTACAGGGCGCGGGGAGCCGACGCCCGGGAGGTGTACCCCGGCAGGTACGCCGCGGACGTGACGGTGTACCTGCCCACCGCCGTGGAGCCGTGGCAGCGCGACCCGTGGAAGTAGTCGGAGTACACGACCGAGGAGGTGAGCCCGTGGTACCACGTCCCGCCGCCGACGTAACTGACGGCGGCCGCGGCGACGCCCGCGGTTCCGGCGGTGAGCCCGGCGGCTATCGCCAGGGTCGCCGCCGCCCGCTTGAGGGTGTGGGGCATGGTGTTTCCTCTCCTGGCCTCCGCTGGAGTTCTCGGGGAGGGCCTTCGATTCGCTGTGGGGGGTGTCGTCTCGTGGGGGACAGGGGTGGTCGTCGTGCCCGCGCGTCAGGTCGCGGGCGGTGCGCCGGAGGTGGCGGGGGAGGGGCCGTGGCCGCCGGGGTGGGGGACCCCGTCGTCCCCGGTTCCTCCCGCTGCCCGGAGCGCAGGAGGGGGAGATACCCCGCCCCGATTCGGCTGAAAGCCCGCTGACCGGTTGCGGACAGGCCCGCCCCCGCCACCTGCCGGTTTTGTGCCCTGGCCGCCCGCATGGCCGGGAGACGGCGTACACACGACGGACGGCCCTTGTACGGCCTCACCCGTTCGGGTAGGCGCGGGGGGTCCGCGAGCGCTCAGTCCGCGTCGCGCAGGCGCGCCAGCTCGGCGCGCAGCTCCTCGGTCAGCCGCACGGCGCGGTCCAGGCCCGGTTCGCGGGCCGCGTCACCCGGGGCCCCGGGCCGGGAGGCGGTCAGCGACGGGCCCGGGGCGATGCGCACCTGGTCGGCGGCGCCCTCGGCCTCGATGTCGAAGACCACCCGGTCGGAGCGGTGCCAGCTCTCGAACCACTCCAGGGGCGCGCCCTGCTGGTCGAAGGTGCCGCCCTCCAGCAGTAGCAGCGGCGCGTCGGCGGCCACGCCCAGCTCCCGGGCGATGCGCGGGTCGGCGGGCACGGCGCGGATCTGCCTGCGCCCGCTCGTGGGCACCGCCGCGAAGCGCTCCTCCATCAACCGGTGCAGGGAGGCGTCGCGCAGCATCGCGGAGTCCAGGGCGGCGAAGCGCTCGGCGGGCAGCCAGGTGCGCACGTAGGACAGGGGGTCGCCGTCCAGGGAGCGCATCCGCTCCAGGCGCAGCAGCTCGCGCGTGCCCAGGTGGCGCGTCGCGGAGGGCACGCCCGAACGGGTGGCCTCCAGGGACAGCACGGCGGTGGACAGGCGCAGACCGTCGGCGGAGAACTGGTCGAACAGCCCGGTCACGCGCTGCACGAACCGGTGGTGCTCGGTGGGCACGGCCGCGACCGCCGCGCGTCCCCGCGTGCGGCGGACCGCGCCCTCGTCCTCCAGGGTGGCCAGCGCCTGGCGCACGACGCTGCGGGAGACCCCGAACCGCTCGCGCAGGGCCGCCTCGCTGGGCAGGGTGTCGCCGGGGGCGATCGAGCGGTCGCGGATCTCCGCGCGCAGCACTCCGGCGATCTGCGCGTGCAGCGGTCGGGGGTCGGTGCGGTCCACGGGCATGCGCAACATTCTAGGGTCGTCCCTCCTCCCGGAGGCGGTCGCCTCGGAGCGGGGGAGTCCCGTGTGACGGGCCCGCCTCTCGTGGGCGCCCCGCAGGACGGGCGGGGCGCCCACGACAGGTGAGCCGGTCGGCCGGGGGCGTGCGCACGGGCGCACACCCCCGGCCCGGCTACCCCTCGGTGCGGGTGGCCTGCCAGACGTGGCCCCAGCCGGGGGCCAGCTCGGCCGCGCGGCGGATCGCCAGCACGAGGCTGGCCTCGCGGGCGATGCCCCGGCCCGCGATGTCGAAGGCCGTGCCGTGGTCGACCGAGACCCGCACCACCGGCAGGCCCGCGGTGATGTTGACCCCGTCGTCGCCGTAGACCGCCTTGAAGGGCGCGTGTCCCTGGTCGTGGTAGCAGACCGCGACCAGCTTCCACTTGCCCTTGACCGCCGCCGGGATCAGAGCGTCGGCCGGGAGCGGGCCGTGGGCGTTGATGCCCTCCTCGCGGGCGCGGGCGACCGCGGGCGCCAGGACGTCGGCGTCCTCGTCGCCGAACAGGCGGTTCTCGCCCGCGTGCGGGTTCAGGCCCGCCACCCCGATGGGCTCGTCCGGGCTGCCCTGGGCGCGGGCGAAGGCGCTCATCAGGCGCAGCACCTGGAGGGTCCGCTCCTGGGTGACGCCCTCGATGGCCCGGCGCAGCGACACGTGCGTGGTCAGGTGGAAGAAGGACAGCTCGTCCGCCGACAGCACCAGGCTGTAGTCCTTCACCCCGAACTCGTGCGCGAGCAGCTCGGTGTGCCCGGGCCAGGCGTGGCCGCCCAGGTGCATCGCGGCCTTGTTCAGCGGCGGGGTGACGATCCCCTCCACCAGGCCGCGCCTGGCCAGGTCCACGGCGGCGATGACGAACCGCGCCGACCCGTCGCCCGCCTCCGCGCTCAGCTCGCCCGGGGGGACGTGGCCCAGCGAGGGGCCGGTCTGCACGATGTCGATCACGCCGGGCTCGTCGGCGGCCTCGGCGGGGGAGGCGACGGTGTTGACCGCCTCCGGGTCCCCGCCGACCGCGGCGACGGCGTTGCGCAGGGCGTCGGCGTCACCGACCACGACGGGTTTGGCGTACTCGCGGACCTCGGGGTGGTGCAGTAGCGCCTTGGCCGTGATCTCGGGGCCGATCCCCGCCACGTCGCCGAGGGTGACTGCCAGTGTGGGACGGCTCATTCGTTCCTGCCTTTCGGGTGGCGGACCGCCTCGGCGGCCTCCAGTAGTGCGGTGGGGGATCCGAATCCCCCGGCCTTGGTGACGATGGCGCGGCCGTGCCGGGGCCCGCCGGACAGCGTGCCGATCGGGATGCCGGGCGCGACCTCGCCGGTCAGGGCGATGGCGCGGGCCTCCAACGCCCGGGTCAGGGCGCGCGCCCCGTCGCCGCCGGTGACGACGAACCCGGACAGCTCGTGCCGCCCGGCCAGGGCGGCGGCGAACTCGCCCATGCGGCGGGCCACGGCAGCGGGGTCGAGCTCGCCGTCGCGGTCCTCGGGCGCCACCAGCGCCGTGTGGGCCGTCGAGGGGTCGAAGCGCTCCAGCGCCTCACGGGTCCAGGCGCGCCACGCCTCCTCGTCGGCGAGGTCGCCCGGCGCGGGCTGCTCGATGCGGGTGCGCGGGTCGGCCACCAGCTCCTCCACCTGGCCGCGCGCGGTCTGGTGCAGCGAGGTGACGACCACCAGCGCGGGCGCCGGGGCCTCCTGCGCGGCCCAGGAGTCGGCCAGCCGGGAGGCGAGCCCGGCCGAGCCCACGGGTACGGCGTCCGGGCCCAGGGCGGTGACGGCCGCCGCCAGGCGGTCCAGGTCCTCCTCGGTCCCGGCGTCCACGACCACGACCGGGCCGCCGGCGCGCAGCAGCTCGGCGTCGGCGCGGGCGTCCCGGCCGGTGAGGCGGACGTGCTCGGCGCCCAGCAGGACCGCGATCCGGCTCTCGGTCACCGGGGTCACCGGGTCGCGGCCGACCGCGGTGCGGTGCACCTCGACCCCGTCGACCAGGAGCACCCCGTCGCGGACCGTGCGCCCCGTGGCCGGGAAGGCCGGGCAGACCACGGCGACCGCGCCGGGCGACCAGGCCGAGAGCGTCGCGTCGATCTCCGCGCGGATGGGGCCGCGCAGGGTGGAGTCGACCTTCTTGTACAGGCGGGCCACGCCCGCTTCGCGCAGGCGCCCGACGGCCTCGGCGGCGGCCCGTGCCGCCTCCTCGGCGGGCAGCGCCCGCGAGTCGGTGCTGACCGCGACCACCTCGGCGGTGGAGGGGGCGGGGGAGAGCTGGAGTTCGGTGCTCCACCCCGCGCGCAGGAACTGCACCGCGGTGTCGCCCGCGCCGGTCAGGTCGTCGGCGACCACGGCCACGCAGGGCTCTGCGGGTGTGCTCACGGGTTCTCCTCCCGGGCCTCGGCGGACGAGGCCGACGCGGTGGCGCGGGCCTGCTCCTCCTTCTCGGCCTCGGCGGGCGAGGCTCCGGCCCGGCGCAGGACCCACGTGGTCACCAGCGGGGCCAGCAGGGCGGTGACCAGGACGCTCGCCGCCACCTGGGAGGTCGCGGTGCCCACGTAGGCGGCGAACGAGGGATCAGCCGCGGCGACGATGGCCGGGGTGGCCACGGCGTTGCCGGAGGCGGTACCGGCGGCGAAGCCGACGCCGGACTCCTTGTCGCGCCGCAGCAGGAATCTGTATCCGAGGTAGACGAACCCGCCGGTGACCAGGGTGATGACCACGCCCAGCAGGATGCCGGTCAGCCCGCCCTGGGCCACGTCGGCCAGGTTGATCCCCGTGCCGAGGGAGAAGGCGAAGAACGGGATGACGATGGCGGGCACGGGCTTGAGCACGTCGCGCCACTGGGCGTCCACGTTGCCCACGACCACGCCGAGCACGAACGGGATGATCGCGGCGAGCAGGGTCGTCAGCGGGATCTGGCCCAGCCCCGAGGCCCCGATGAACAGCAGGGTGAAGAAGGGGCCGTCGTTGACCGCTCCGGCGATGTAGGCGCCGCGGTCGCGGGCGCGTCCGTACTGGCCGGTGATGGCCAGCCACAGCCCGCCGTTGGCGTTGGTGGCGGCGGCGATCATCGCCAGGATCGACACGCCGAGTACGCCTTCGGGGCCGGTGACCACGGCCAGGGCGATGATCAGCAGGCCGGGGATGACGCTCTTGCCCAGGAGCACGACACCGGTGGTGGCCAGGACGGGTCCGCTCGTGCGGAGCGTGACCTGGGTTCCGGTGGCGAAGATCAGCAGGGCGATCAGGGGCATCGCGCTGTCCTTGAACAGCGCGGTGGTGAAGCTGCCGATGTCCAGCGCCCCGGGGGCGAAGGTTCCGATGACCGATCCCAGGACCAGGGGGATCAGCATCGCCCCGCCGGGGATCTTGTTCATCCAGTGGTAGAGGGGCACCAGGGACCCGTGGTCGTCGCGCATAAGTATCCGTTCGCAGGGGTGGCCCGGCGGGCGGCCCGTGGAGGTCGGAGGCCGGTACACATGTTGTCCGTACAGAGTGTACGTACAAGTTGGGATGATGTCAGATCCGGGCACACGAATTCACATCGGGGCGTCGTCGGGCCGGGGGTGCGGGGCGCCGCGGAGGCGGTGCGGGAGCCTCCTGCGGGGTGCGCGCCCGGGTCGGCGTGATCTGGGCCACGGGCGTCCCGGGGGCCTCTCGCGGGGGTCGCGCCGGGGCCGCGGCGCGGGCGTGGCATCGGCTGGCCGTAATCCCTCTCGTTGGTGGCCGGGAAACGGCGTACCCGGCCTTTCCTCATGAGGAATTCACATCACGAAATGTCCTGAATTCGTGGTTTCTGTTCGTAGTCCTGTTCGCGTTCGAGCGCGAGAGTCTCAGGGAATTTTGGGGCCGTATGCCCTGTTCGTGGGCTTGTGGTAGGTGGTCGGAGTGCCTTTCGGCGAGGTGTGCGCCCCCGGAGTCGGCGGAAGCAGCGCGGATATGGGACAGGGATTCCTCCGGTGCATCCGAGAAAAATTCTGGTTTCCTTGCGAAGCCCGAATGACCGCTCCTAGGGTAATCAGCGGTTTACGGAGAAAGCTGGCCCGTGCGTCAACTGCCCAGGTCACGCCACGTAGTCCGAGTACGCGCAACCTTTCCCTACCCGCACCCGCCCCGCGGGGCCACCTCCCCCGGCCCCGCGGGACGGGCGCGCTACCACCATGAGGAGAGACACGGCGGATGTCGATCGACTCGGCTCCTGAGGTACGGAGCAGCAAGCAGCAGAGCCTGGGAACCGCGGCCGCGCGGAACCTGGCGACCACCACCAAGTCCACGCCGCAGATGCAGGGGATCAGCTCCCGGTGGCTGACCCGGATGCTCCCGTGGGTGCACACCGACGGCGGCGCCTACCGGGTCAACCGGCGGCTGACCTACACCGTCGGCGACGGGCGGATCGAGTTCGAGCAGGCCGGCGCCCAGGTCCGGGTCATCCCCCACGAACTCGGCGAGCTCGCCCTGCTGCGCGGCTTCGACGACGAGGAGGTGCTGACGGCCCTGGCCAACCGCTTCGTCCAGAGCGACTTCGAGCCCGGCCAGGTCCTGGTGGAGGAGGGCACCCCGGTCGACAACCTGTACCTGCTGGCGCACGGCCGCGTGCACAAGACCGGCACCGGCCCCTACGGCGAGGCGGTCCGGCTGGGCGTGCTGGCCGACGGCGACAGGTTCGGCGACCAGCACCTGCTCGACGCCGAACCGGTGTGGGAGTGCACCGTCAAGGCCGCGACGGCGGGCACGCTGCTGAAGCTGCCCCGGCGCGAGTTCATCGCGATCCTGGACGACTCGCCCGCCCTCCAGGCCCACGTCCAGCAGTACCTGTCCCTGCCCGGCGAGCGGCAGAACAAGCACGGCGAGGCCGAGATCGCCCTGTCCTCGGGCCACATCGGCGAGGCCGAGCTGCCCAGCACCTTCGTCGACTACGAGCTCAGGCCGCGCGAGTACGAGCTGAGCGTGGCCCAGACCGTGCTGCGGGTCCACAGCCGGGTCGCCGACCTCTACAACAAGCCGATGAACCAGACCGAGCAGCAGCTGCGGCTGACCATCCAGGCCCTGCGCGAGCGCCAGGAGCACGAGCTGGTCAACAACCGCGAGTTCGGCCTGCTCCACAACGCCGAGTTCAAGCAGCGCATCCAGACCCACTCGGGGCCGCCCACCCCCGACGACCTGGACGACCTGTTGAGCATGCGCCGCAACACCCAGTACATGTTCGCCCACCCCCGCGCCATCGCCGCCTTCGGCAAGGAGTGCAACAGCCGGGGGCTCAACATCGGCACGGTCGAGGTCAACGGCCACCAGCTGCCCGCGTGGCGCGGCGTGCCGCTCCTGCCCTGCGGCAAGATCCCGGTCACCGAGCACCAGACCTCCTCGATCATCGCGGTCCGCACCGGCGAGGACAACGAGGGCGTCATCGGCCTGTACCAGACCGGCATCCCCGACGAGGTCGAGCCCGGCCTCAACGCGCGCTTCATGGGCATCGACGACAAGGCCGTCATCTCCTACCTCGTCAGCACCTACTACTCCGCCGCGGTGCTCGTCCCCGACGCCATCGGGGTCCTGGAGAACGCCGAGGTCCACCCGCGTGGCTGAACACCCGACACCGTCAGGGAAGGAGGTCTAGACGGTGCCATCGCTGCCCAGGATGTCCGCCTCCGTCGCCTCTCCGGAGGCGGCGGCCCTGGTGGACGACCTGCTCCGCGACCCGCGGCGCCCCGGGAGACCGGACCTGCTGGTGTCCGCGGCCGCCCCGCGGACGCCTCCCGCGCCCCGGCTGCCCGTGGGGTCCCGCGAGGTCGGCACGTCGGCGCTGCGGCTCCGGCTGCCCGACTCCCACGTCGTGGACCAGAGCCCCGGCGCCCTCGCCGCGCGCACCGGACTCCGCGCCCCCGGCCACCCCGGCGGGCTGGGATCGGGCGCCTCGGGCGTCACCGCCCCGGCGCGTGGGCGCCCGGGGGCAGGTGCCTCGTCCGAGGGGCCGACCGTGGTCTCCGAACCCGAGGGACCCGAGGTCGACGGGGAGCGGATCCCGGCGCTGTACTGTCCGCCCGCCGTCCGCGACGACCCCGCCCTGGGCGACGAGGTCGACGACCGGCTGGTGGTCTGGGCCGAGGAGGTGGGGGTCTACCCCGGCCAGCTCGACCGGGTCCGCGCGGCCGGGTTCGGACGCCTCATCATGCTCGCCCACCCCGAGACCGACGACCCCGACCGCCTGCTGGCGGCGGCCAAGTGCGCCCTGGCCGAGTGGTCCGTGGACGACCACTACGTCGACGGCGAGGCCGAGGAGGCGCACCCGGAGCTGCTCGGCCAGCGCCTGGCGATCGCCCACTCGGTCATCGACCAGGCGCACCTGCCGCTGCGCTACGCGCCCGAGCTGGAGGAGGTCGTGGGCGCGGACCCCGTGATGCGGGCCCTGCGCTCCAGCCTGGGCAACCTCGGCGCCTACGCCACGGCGTCGCAGGTGCGCAGGCTCCGCCACGAGCTGGCGATCATGTTCGTGGCCTACAACCAGGAGGGCGTCTGGCTGGCGACCGGGCACCGGCCGCCGGTCTGGGAGTTCCTCATGCACCGGCACGAGAACAGCTTCGTGCCGTGCATGGCGCTCATCGACGCGGTCGCCGGGTACGAGCTGCCGCACCAGGAGTTCTCCGAGCCGAGCGTGCGCCGCGTGTTCACCCTGGCGGGCAGCGCGAGCGTGATCGTCAACGACCTGTACTCCATGGGCAAGGAGGACGTCACCGACCTCAGCCTGCCCCGGCTGATCGCCACCGAGGACGGGTGCTCGCTGGGTGAGGCCGTCCGGCGCACCGTCGACATCCACGACGAGCTGATGCACGCCTTCGAGGCCGAGGCCGCCGCCCTGGCACTCAGCGGCTCCCCGGAGCTGCGCCGCTTCCTGTGGGGCCTGTGGGCCTGGCTCGGCGGCAGCCGCGAATGGCACGCCCGCAGCCCCCGCTACCACGGGGCGGGCACCGACTGAACGGGCCGCGCGCCCGGCGCGGCCCCTCCCTCCTCCGGACCGGCCCGGCCCCGAGCCCGGGCCGGTCCCGAACGACACACACCACGACAAGGAGCTCTCCCGCGATGACCGAGACCATCAGCCGATCGGCGAACGTCCTGCGCACCGCCTACCAGGAGTCCGTGGCGGCGTACTGGAACGCCGAGAAGGACCCCGTCAACATCCGCCTCGGCGAGGTCGACGGCCTCTACCACCACCACTACGGGATCGGCGACTACGACCCGTCCGTGCTGGAGGGCCCGGAGCAGACCCGCGACGAGCGCATCATCCAGGAGATGCACCGCCTGGAGACCGCGCAGGCCCACCTGCTGCTGGACCACCTGGGCGCGGTCGGGCCCGACGACCGGATCATGGACACCGGCTCCGGGCGCGGCGGCACCAGCTTCATGGCCAACCAGCGCTTCGGCTGCCACGTGGACGGGATCAGCATCTCCGAGCAGCAGGTCGCCTTCGCCAACGGCCAGGCCGAGGAGCGGGGCGTGGCCGACCGCGTGCGCTTCCACTTCCGCAACATGCTCGACACCGGCTTCGAGACGGGCTCCCTGCGCGCCAGCTGGAACAACGAGTCCACCATGTACGTGGACCTGTTCGACCTCTTCCGCGAGCACGCCCGCCTGCTGGAGTACGGCGGCCGCTACGTCACCATCACCGGCTGGTACAAANACGACGTCACCGGCGGCCGCTCCAAGGCGGTCAGCCGCATCGACGAGCACTACACCTGCAACATCCACCCCCGGAGCGAGTACTTCCGGGCGATGGCCGCCAACGGACTCGTCCCGATGGAGGTCGTCGACCTCACCGCGGCCACGATCCCGTACTGGGAGCTGCGCGCGCAGTCCTCCGTGGCCACCGGCATCGAGGACCCCTTCCTCACCGCCTACAAGGAGAACAGCTTCCACTACCTGCTCATCGCGGCCGACCGCGTCTGAACCTCCCAGGGGCGGCGCGGACCCCGGCCGCGCCGCCCCGCGGAGCACCCGCACCCCGCCGAGCACCCGCATCCCGCCGTCGAACACGAAGGACGCCGATGACCGCCAGAACGGACGCCGACCACCGCTCCGCCGCCGCCCCGGACGACCGCGCCGCGCGGCCGGTCATGCTCGAACTGGTCGACGAGGACGGGGTGACGACCGGCACCGCGGAGAAGCTCTCCGCCCACCTGCCCCCCGGGCGGCTGCACCGGGCCTTCTCGGTCTTCCTGCTGGACGGGCGGGGCCGCCTGCTGCTCCAGCGCCG
The DNA here is from genome assembly GCA_000340945.1 of Nocardiopsis synnemataformans DSM 44143. Taxonomy (GTDB): domain Bacteria; phylum Actinomycetota; class Actinomycetes; order Streptosporangiales; family Streptosporangiaceae; genus Nocardiopsis; species Nocardiopsis synnemataformans. The sequence goes on from ANAW01000083.1 coordinate 51,405, forward strand.
CGCCCTGGGCAAGTACCACTCTCCCGGCGTGTGGTCCAACACCTGCTGCGGCCACCCCTATCCCGGTGAGCCGCCCTTCGCGGCCGCCGCCCGGCGCACCGGTGAGGAGCTGGGCGTGGCGCCCGCGCTGATGCGGGAGGCCGGAACCGTGCGCTACAACCACCCCGACCCGGCCTCCGGGCTGGTGGAGCAGGAGTACAACCACCTCTTCGTGGGCCTGGTGCGCGACGGGCTGCGCCCCGACCCCGGGGAGATCGCCGAGACCGCGTTCGTCGACCCGGCCGGGCTGGCGCGGCTGAGCGGGGAGCACCCGCTCTCGGCGTGGTTCGCGACCGTGTTCGACGCCGCGCTGCCCGCGGTGCGCGAGCTGGCCCCCGGCGCGGGCTGGTAGTCCCGCCCCGGGGCCCCGTCGCGCCCACGGCCTACAGGATGCGGCGCGGCCCCTCGGGCGGGTGCGGACGGGCGCCCCACTCGCGGGGGTAGCCGAGCGAGACCTCCACGTGGGGCACGCCGTCGACCATGATCGTGCGCGGGATGTGCAGGTGCCCGTAGACCACCGCGCGCGCCCGGTAGCGCACGTGCCAGTCCGCGGTGGCCTCCGTCCCGCACCACTGGGCGAACTCGGGGTAGCGCAGGATCCGGGTGGGCTCGCGCACGAGCGGGAAGTGGTTGACCAGCACGGTGGGCAGGTCCGCGTCCAGCGCGTCCAGCCGCTCGCGCGTGTACTCCAGGCGGGCGCGGCACCAGGCGTCGCGCCCGGGGTGGGGGTCGGGGTGCAGCAGGTACTCGTCGGTGCACACCACGCCCGCCTCGTGGGCGACCGCCAGCGCCTCCTCCTTGGTGCGCGTCCCCTCGGGCCGGAAGGTGTGGTCGTACAGGACGAACAGGGGGGCCACCGCGACCGGGCCCCCGGGCCCCGGCCACACCGGGTAGGGGTCCTCGGGGGTGTGCACGCCCAGGCCGCGCAGGGCCTCGACCAGGTGCCGGTAGCGCGCCTCCCCGCGTAGCTGGACGGGGTCCTTGGGCGTGGTCCACAGGTCGTGGTTGCCCGGCACCCAGACCACGGTGGCGAAGCGGTCGGCCAGTAGCTCCATCGCCCAGAGGACGTCGTCGCCGGTCTCGGCGACGTCCCCGGCCACCAGGAGCCAGTCGTCGTCGGACTCCGGCCGCAGCCCCTCGGTGAAGGCGCGGTTGTCACCGTGCCGTACGTGCAGGTCGCTGATGGCGAACAGGCCCATCCCACCGTCTCCCCGTGTCGGCTCCGGTCCGCGGCCACCCTACACAGGCACGTGTGAGGGCCCTCGCGTGCGCCCCGGGGGAGCACGCGAGGACCCCGACCTTGCCGTGCCGCCGCCGGGCGGCTCACACGGCGGCCCCGGCGCGGGGCGTCCGCGCGGGGGAGTCCGGCACCGCGCGTCGCCGGGCGCGCAGGTGGTGGACCAGCACGGCGAGCGTGGCGGCCAGGAACACCGCCTGCATGGCGGTGCGCACCGGCAGGCTCTCGGTCATCCCGGTGACCGTCCCGGCGGTGATCGCGTACACGTTGGCCGGGAACATGACCACCAGCAGGGCGCTGAGCCCGGCCGCGGCCCAGGGCGAGGTGCGCGCCCACAGGACCCCCGCCGCCCCGGCCAGTTCGAGGACGCCCGTGACGGTGACCAGCAGGGCGGGAGCGGGCAGCGCGGGCGGGACCATCGCGATCATCTCCTCGCGCATGCCCACGAAGTGCGACACCCCGGTCAGGAGGAACATGGCCGCGATCCCGCCCCGCAGGGCCAGCGGCCAGGAGCGCAGCGGACGCACGCCCGCGATGCCGAGGACGAGCAGTAGCGCGGTGACGCCGACGAGGGCGATGAGGGGTTCCATGGTGCCTGCTCCCGGTTCGTTGTCCTAAAACCCTGCGATCTTTCCACTGGCAATATTCCTCCCGGCGATGGAACTTGTCAATGGAAAGATTGGGGGGCGGGTTTCGGAGGAGGGGCCCGGGACGGGAGCGGAGCGCCCGCGCGCTCCGCGTGACACTTCCCATCCCGGGGGCGGACGGCCGGGCGGACCGGCTCGGGTAGGGCCCGCCGCCCCGCGGCGGCGGGCGCTCCGCCGCGGTGGTCGCCCCGAAGCCGTCCATGGAGCCGGGTTCGGGCTTCTTCGCGGGTGGGAGCCTTGGAGGGCGCGTTCGTCGCGGTCCCCGCAGCGTGAGGAGGGCCGTGCGCCGCGCCCGCCCTGGTCACGCTGGATCCGCGTTCGACACCACTACGACGTGTGTAGGATGCCGCGGGTGATCGTGACGACACGGTCACCCGAGCCGTGGCGCCCTCCCCCCTACCTCCCCGCCATGGCGCCGAGCCGAGGCGTGCCGCCCCCGACCCGCTCGTGTCCGGGTGCGCACGCGCTCGCGGAACCGACACACGAGAGGTAGAGGATGAGCCCTGAGACCGTCGGCCTCGCGCTCCTGCTGCTGGGAGTGCTGCTGCTGACAGCGAAGCTGGTGCGGATCAGGTGGAAGCTGACGCAGAGGCTCTACCTGCCCGGATCGATCATCGGCGGCGGTGTCGCGCTGCTCCTGGGCCCCGACGTGTTCGGGCGCCTCATGGGGTGGCTGGCCGATCGGGGCGTCGGCGGGAGCTTCGCCGAGCGCGCGGCCGAGGGCGGGCTCTTCGGCGCCGACGTGATGTCGGTCTGGTCCGCCCTGCCCGGCCTGCTGATCTCGGTGGTCTTCGCCAGCCTCTTCCTCGGCAAGCCCCTGCCCCGCTTCCGCGAGGCGGCCTCCCTGGCGGGCCCCAACCTCGCCTTCGGCGTCACCATGGCCAGCGGCCAGTACGTGATCGGTCTGGTGCTCGCCCTGCTGGTGCTCGCCCCCCTGTTCGGCGTGCCGGTCATCTCCGGGGCCCTGATCGAGATCGGCTTCCTCGGCGGGCACGGGACCGCGGCGGGCCTGGGCGACACCTTCGACCAGGCGGGCTGGGCCGAGGGACAGGATCTGGCCCTGGGCATGGCTACTGTCGGACTGCTGTCCGGGATCATCGTCGGCATCGTCCTCATCAACTGGGGCGTGCGCCGCGGCAAGTCCAACGTGATCAGCGCCGACACCCGCGGCAGCGACACCGAGCAGGCCGGGCTGGTCGAGCCCGGCAAGCGCTCGGCGGGCGCGACCATGACCGTCCACCCCTCGTCCATGGACCCGCTGACGCTCCACTTCGGTCTGGTCGCCCTCGCCGTGCTGATCGGTCAGCTCATCCTCATGGGCTTGCAGTGGCTGGAGCGGATGCTGTGGGCCGACACCATCGAGATCATGGCCTACGTGCCGCTGTTCCCGCTGGCCATGATCGGCGGCATCGTCCTCCAGGTGTTCATCGACCGGTTCGACCGCAACGACGTGGTGGACCACGGGACCGTCGAGCGGATCCAGGGCCTGTCGCTGGACGTGCTCATCATCGCCGCGATGGCCACCCTGTCGCTCCAGGCCATCGCCGACAACCTCGCCGCCTTCGCGATCCTCGCCGTGGCGGGCATCCTGTGGTCGCTGTGCGGCTTCCTGTTCCTGGCGCCGCGGATGATGCCCGGCCACTGGTTCGAACGGGGCATCGGCGAGTTCGGCCAGTCGCTCGGCGTCACCGCCACGGGCCTGGTGCTGATGCGCGTCGTCGACCCGGAGATGAAGTCGCCCGCCTACCCCGCGTTCGGCTACAAGCAGCTGATCTTCGAGCCGTTCTTCGGGGGCGGCCTGGTCACCGCGGCCGCCATCCCGCTGATCATCAGCCCGCAGGTGGGGGCGGTGGGCTTCCTGGCGGTCATGGCCGTGGTCCTGGCGGCCAGCCTCGTCACGGGCCTGTTCGTGCTCCGGCGACGGTCGCGGGCGGGGGCCGTGCCCGAACGGGAGGCCGAGGGGGCCGAGACGGTGTCCTGACCCGGCGGACGTACCCGCCGGCCCGACCTCGGCGGAGCGGGGCACCGAGCGTCCTCCCGGAACCGGGCCTGTGGAAAACGGGTGTACCGTCCCTTCGGTCACCTAGCGTTAGTGATGGAGGCGCGACCGGCCCGAGGTCCGCCCCAGCAGCGCACACCAACCGAAGGGGCGGCCCGTGGTCGAACGCAGAGCCCTCGACATGGACTCGCTCGCGGTCAGCGACCGGTTCCGTCTGTTCAACTTCACCCGGCGCGACGACCACGTCACCTACCTGTGGATCCTGCGGGCCATGGACCGCCTGCGCGAGGTCCACCAGGTCCAGGTGGCCCCCGACGACGTCGCTGAGTCCCTGCGCGAACTCGCCCGGTCCCACGACGGGGTGCCCGTGCCCGACCGGAGCCTGCGCGACCGCCTGGACGAACTGCACGCCGACCGCGTCGTGCACCGCTTCGACGACGCCTCGCGCGCCGGCAACCTGGCCCGCTACCGCAACCGCCAGTCGGTCTACCAGTTCAGCGAGCTCGGCTACCGGGCCTACCAGGCGGTCGAGAACTTGCTGGGCGCCCGCATCGAGGACGTCAACCTGTCCAGGCTGGTCTTCTCCGAGGTGATGGAGGACCTGCGCGCCCTGGCCGAGGCCAACCGCACCGGCCGGGCCGAACAGGTCTACCGCAGGCTCTCGCGCCTGGACGCGGTCATGGAGGACATGGGGCGCCGCTCCGCCCAGTTCCACGTCACCCTCGGTGAGATCCTGCGCTCCACCGACACCTCCCCGGACATCTTCCTGCGCCACAAGAACGCCCTGCTGGTGCACATGAGCGACTTCATGGCCGAACTCGACCGCTACCTGCCCCGCCTGGACCGCGCCGTGCGCGAGGTGGAGGAGACCGGGCTGGCCACACTGCTCTCCCGCGCCGCCGACTCCGACGAGCGCCTGTTCATGGAACGCGACGAGCGCCTGGCCGACTGGCGGCGCCGCTGGCGGGCCCTGCGCGCCTGGTTCGCCTCCGACGAGGCCATCCCCGCACGGGCCGCCGAACTCCACTCGGCCACCCGGTCGGCCGTGTCGGGCGTCATCGCCCTGCTGCGCCAGATCACCGAGGCCCAGCGCGGCGGGGTCAACCGCTCCACCCAGCTGCGCCACCTCGCCGAGTGGGTGTTCCATACCCCCGACGACGGTGCCGCGCACGCCCTGATGGGCGCCGCCTTCAACGTCCGCTCCGCCCGCCACCTGGGCGCGGCCCACGACGACGAGGAACAGATTCCGCCCAACACGACCTGGTGGGACGCCCCCGGCGTGGAGGTGTCGGTCACCCTGTTCCGCAGCGGCACCGCGCCCAACGCGGGCGTGCCCAAGCCGGTACGGCGCAACCCCGGCGCCCAGGCGCGCCTGCGCGGACAGCAGGCCGCGGGCCGGGCCGCCGAACGCGAGGCCGCGGCCCGCCTGGTCGACCTGGGCGCCCACGACCGGGTCCTGGACGAGACCGACACCCGCGTCCTGCTGCGTCTGGTCACCCGCGCCCTGGAGTCGCGCAGCGTCGTCGCCGGACGCCTGTCCTCGGCCAGCGGCGAGGGCGACGGCACCATGGTCCGCCTGGTCCCCGACCTGGCGGGCAGCACCGTCCACACCAGCCAGGGCCGACTCCACCTGCCGGGTCTGCGCCTGGAGGCCACCGGCCACCGGCCCCGAACGAAGAACACCTGATGCCCCGACTCTTCGCCCGCACGGTCGCCCCCGCCGACCTGGGCTCCTACCAGCAGGCCATGCGCCGCGTCCTCACCTGCGACCTCATCACCGCCGCGCGCCCGCGCCCCGGCGTCCTGGACCAGGTGCTGCGCTGGGCCGACGAACTCGCCTCCGACCTGGAGCGGCTCTTCGGCTACACCCTGGTCGCCACCACCGACCACGTGCGCCTGGTCCGCGAACTCGACGCCCTGGACCCCACCCAGCGCCAGACCTTCTCGCGCCGGGGCAAGCCCTTCGACCGGCGCAGACTCGCCTACCTGTGCCTGGTGCTGGCCGCCTTCCAGCGCTCCCAGATCGAGATCAGCCTCGCCGACCTGGTCGGCCGGTTCACCCCCGCGGCCAACGCCGTCCGCGGGCTGGGCTACGACCCCACCGACGGCACCCACAAGGCCGCGCTGGTCGACGTCGCCCACTGGCTGGTGGACCGCGGGGCGCTCCACCTGTCCGACGGGTCCCTGGAGGCGTGGGCGGCGGGCGGTGAGCAGGGCGACGCCCTGTTCGACATCGACCACGAGGTGTGCGAGCTGCTGTTCCGCCCGGCGCGCCCGGTCCAGCACCTGGGCAGCGTCGCCGGGCTGCTCGCCGACCCGCTCACCGAGGCCTCGCCGCGCGAGCAGGCGGCCCGGCGGGCGCGGCGGCTCCTGGTGGAGCGGCCGGTCGTGTACTACGCCGACGTCGAACCGGCGGTGGCCGCGGTCCTGCGCGGCCGGGGCGTGGCCGAGGACCTGGCCCGCGCCACCGGGCTCAGCGTCGAGCGCCGTGCCGAGGGCGTCCTGCTGGCCGACCCGGCGGGCACCTTCACCGACCGGCCCTTCCCCGGCCGGGGCGGGGCGGTCAACCGCACCGCCGGACTGTTGCTGGCCAAGGTGGCCGACCTGCTGGAGACCTCCCTGGCCGCGCTGGTCCGGCTCCAGGTGCCCCCGCACGCCGATGACCAGGCCGAACTCGTCCGGCTCGTGGACGCCGGTCTGCCCCGCGACGGCGTCGTGGCCGACCTGGCCTGGACCGTGGAGCCCGCCGGGGAGCGGGAGGAGGCCGCGGCGCCGCTGGAGGTCCCCCTGGTCGAGCGCGGCCGGTGGGAGACCATGATCCACGAGCTCTACGCGGAGTTCGGCGCAGCCTCCTTCGGCGGAGCCTGGCAGCAGGACCCCTACGGCCTGCTGGACGCCGCCCTGACCCTGCTCGCCGAGCTCTCCCTCATCCGGCCGGTCCCCGGCGGCGCCCTGGTGCTTCCCGCCGCCTCCCGCTACCGCAACATCCAGGGCGCGCTGCCCGAGCGCGCCGACGGGGGACAGCTCCCCCTCGGGCTGACCGATCCCCCGCCGGGGGAGCGGGTCCCGACCGGAGGCGGGGAACCCGCCGCGCTCGCAGCATTCGACACCGAGAACCCCGACACGGGGGGAGCCGACGCCGCGGACACCTCCGCCCTCGCGGACGACGCCTCACCCGACACGACCCCCGCAGCCGCCTCCACCTCCGCGGAAGGAAACTGATGTCCCCCAGGAGCGACCGATTCCGGCCCAGCCGCGCCGGTGTGATCAACGTCTGGGACTACGTCGACGAGGAGTTCGTCTTCGCCGACGGGCGCCTCGTCCTGCGCGGACACAACGGCTCGGGCAAGACCAAGGCGCTTGAGGTGCTCTTCCCGTTCATCCTGGACGGGTACACCGACGCCCGCCGCCTGGACCCCTTCAGCGGCCAGAACCGCACCATGAAGTCCAACCTGCTCTACCGCGGCCAGGACTCCGAGTACGGGTACGTGTGGATGGAGTTCGCCCGCACCGGACCGCAGGAGCGGGAGGGGACCGAGACGGTCACCCTGGTCATCGGCCTGCGCGCGCACCGCCACCGCGACGGCGTGATCCCCTCCTTCTTCGTCACCGGCCAGCGCCTGGGCGTGGACTTCGGCCTGCTCGCCTCCGACGGGCGCCCGCTCACCGAGCGGCAGCTCAAGGGGGTGCTCGGCGAGGACGCCTTCCGCTCCACCGCCGCCGACTACCGCCGCGCCGTGGACGCCCGCCTGTTCGGCCTGGGCGAGCGCTACGTCCAGCTGCTCGACCTGCTCCTGGCGCTGCGCCGCCCGCTGCTGGCCAAGGACCTGGACCCCGAGAAGGTCTCCGAGACCCTCACCAGCGGCCTGAGCCCCCTGGACGAGGAGCTCGTCGACCAGGCCGCCCGCGACTTCACCAACCTGTCCGCCGTCCAGCGCCGCTTCGACCAGGCCAGCACGGCGCACGCCGCGACCACGGCCTTCGTCGGGGAGTACGCCGCCTACCTCACCGCCCACTCCCGCCACCGCCTCGCCCGCGTGCACACCGCCACCGGGCAGACCGCCGAGCAGGCCCGCGCCATCGCCGAGGCCCGCGACACCCGGGAGCGGGCCACGCTCACGCACGCGGCCGCCACCGACCGCGCCGAGGAGCACGACGCCGAGATCCGCCGGCTCTCCGCGCGCAAGGGCGGGCTGGAGGCGCACGAGGCCTTCCGCAGCCACGCCGCCCTGGAGATCGAACGCGCGCACAGCGCCGAGAACGCCCGTGCCCTGGCCGAGCAGCGGACCAGACTGGACGACCAGGCCGGGGAGGTCGCCGCCCTCCAGCGGGAGGCCGACCGGGTCGCCGCCGACCTCGAACACGGGCGGGCCCGCACCGGGGAACTGGCCGCGGAGCTGGCCGAGAGCGCCGGACAGGCCGGGCTCGACCACGACGGGGAGGGGCCCGCCGACACCGGCGACGACCTGATCACCACCGCCCAGGCGCGCGCGACCGCCCGCCGCGCCGACGTGGCCGCGGTGCGCGAGCGCCTCGCCGAACTCGCCCGCGCCGAGACCGCGCGCGCCAACGCCGAACGGGCCGGAGCCCAGGCCGAGGACAGGCTCGGGCGCAGCGAGGCGGAGTGCGCCCGCGCGGCCGACGACCTGGCCGCGGCCCGCGCCACCGCCGCCGACGCCCTCACCGCCTGGGCCGGGAACTGGGCCGAGGGCCCCGCCCCGGTCACCGACGCCGCCTGCGTCGCGGCCCTGGCCGAGGCCCTGGAGGGCGTCGGCCGCCCCGGCACCCCCACGGTGGCGGAGGTCTACGGCGAGCACACCGACCAGCAGCGCCTGGACGCCGCCGCGCACACGCGTACCCTGGAGACCGACCGGGACCAGCTCGGCGCCGAGATCGACCGCCTCACCCGCGAGCGCGAGGACATCGCCGCCGAACGCGACGACGCCCCGCCCGCCGACGCGCTGCGCACCGCCTCACGCGAGGGGCGCCCCGGCGCCCCGCTGTGGCGGCTGGTCCGCTTCGCCGACGCGGTCGGCGACGACGAGGCCGCCGCGATCGAGGGCGCCCTGCACGGCGCGGGCCTGCTCACCGCCTGGGTACACCCCGACGCCGACGCCACCCGCGCCGCGCTCGCCGCGGGCGGGGCCGACGCCTACCTGCTGCCCGCCGAGGGCGCAGCCGCGCCCGAGGGGCCCACCCTGGCCGACGTGCTGGTGCCCGAGCGGCAGGACCGGGTTCCCGAGCAGGTCATCGCCCGGGTCCTGGCGTCGGTGCGCCTGGCCGACGACAGCGGCGACCTGAACGGGTTCACGGGCGCGGTCCAGCCCCTCGCGCCGGTCGGGTCCGGGGGTTCGGCCGACACCACGGGCGGCGCCGGTCCCGGGGGAGCGGCGGCGCACACCGTCGGTACCGGGGCACGGTTCGCCCAGGGGGTGCTGGTGGGCGCCGGCCCCAAGGCCGCCCCCGAGTTCATCGGCGCCACCAACCGCGCCCACCGCCGCCGGGAGCGCCTGGCCGAGTGCGACGCGCGCATCGCCGAGCTCGACCAGCGGCGCGCGGGGATCGCCGAACAGCTCGACCGGGCGGGCGAACTCCTCAAGGCCTTCACCCGGGCCCGCGCCGCCCTGCCCGAGACCGCCGCGATCGACCGGGCCGTGCGCCGGGTCGACCAGCAGTCCACCCTCCTGGCCTCGGCGCGGGCCGAGAGCGAGGAGCGCCGCCGCGACCTGGACGCCGCGGTCGCCGAGGCCGACGCGCACCGCCACCAGGTGCGCACGGTGGCCGCCGAACGCGCCATGCCCGCCCAGCCCGAGGCGGTGGACGCCGTCGCCCGTGCCGTGGACGACTTCCTGGAGACCGCGCGCCAGCTGCACACCGCCCGCGCCGAGGTCGACCGGTGCACCGCCGACCTGGACGGCCGCGAGGAGACCCTCGCCCGCCTGCGCGGACGGCTGGAGGAGGACCGCGAGCGCCACGAGGAGCGCACCCGGGAGCACGAGCGCGCCGTGGCCGAGCTGACCGCCAAGCAGGAGGGCATCGACGCCCCGGTCCGCGAGCTCATGGCCGAACTCGAACAGGTCAAGGAGGACCTGCGCCGGGCCCGTGAGGAGCACCAGAGCGCCCAGAAGGAGGCCGCGGCCGCCCACGAGGCCATGATCCGGGCCGACGAGAAGCTGGAGGGCGGGCAGCGGGCCCTCACCGACTCCCTCACCGCCCTGTTCGAGCAGACCGACGCCTTCGCCGCCCTCACCCACCCCGACCTGCGCGCCACCCTGGGCGTGGACACCGCGCACGCCTGGCCGGACCGGCGCTCCTGGCCCGCCCCCGACGAGGCCGCGGAGCAGGTCCTGGCCTCGGCCTCGGGCGATCCGGAGGCCGCCGTGCGCGCCGTCCTGCCCGGCCGCGCCGCGGAACTGCTCGACGCGTTCACCGCCGCCGTCGGCTCCGGGGCCGCAGTCACCGACGGCGACCTCAAGTCCGTCTCCACGCGGATCTCCAACGCCCTGCGCGTCTTCCAGGACACCCTGGGCGGCGACGCCGAGGGCTACCGGGTCGACCACGACCTCGGCGTCAGCGGCGTCATCACCGTGTTCGTCAACGACGAGACCGGCCGCAACCCCTTCTCCGCCTTCGCCCGCGTCATCGCCGAACGCGTCGAGGAACAGGGCGCGCTGCTGCGCGAGGAGGAGCGCGGGGTCCTGGAGGACGAGCTGCTCACCGGGATCGCCCAGCAGATCCACGAGCGGGTGCGGGTGGCCCGCGACCTGGTCGTCAGCATGGACGGCGACACCCGTTCGCGGCCCATGTCCTCGGGCACCCGGATCGGTATCCGCTGGAGCCGCTCGGACCGCGTCACCGAGCACCAGGCCGCCGCCGCACGCCTGGTCCGGCGCGACACCGACGGACTGGGCGCCTCGGGGCTGACCCGGTTGCGCGAGGTCCTGCGGGAGATGATCCGCGAGCACCACGCCGCCCACCCGCGCGCCACCTACAAGCAGGTCCTGTCGGCGGTGCTGGACTACCGCACCTGGTACCGGTTCGAGCTGCGCCTGGCCGTGCCGGGCCAGGAGGAGGTCAAGCTCACCAGGAACAAGCACGAGCAGATGTCGGGCGGCGAGAAGTCCGCCGCGATCCACCTGCCGCTGTTCGCCGCCGCCAACGCCCTGTACACCTCCGCCGCGCCCACCTGCCCCCGGATGGTGGCCCTGGACGAGGCCTTCGCCGGGATCGACGACCGCTACAAGCCCGAGCTCATGGGGCTGACGGTCACTTTCGACCTGGACATGTTCATGACCGGGCACGACCTGTGGGTGCACTACGACAGCGTGCCCATGGCCGCCCACTACGACATGCACCACGACAAGGGGGCGCACACCGTCTCGGCGATGCTCATGCTCTGGGACGGCGCACAGACGATCGACGCCGACGCCGGGTTCTCCGGCAACGAGGAGCTGGCCGCGCGGCTGCTGGGCGTCACGCCCAGCCGGTTCGCCCCGCTGTCCTCGGCCGGAACCCTGCTGGAGGACGCCGACGCCTGAGCGGGCCGCCCCGGCACCGGCCCGCCCAGGCCGGTGCCGCTCCAACCGCGGGCACGGCTCCGGCGGCGCGACCGAGAAGGTCGTGCCCCGGGGAGCACCCGTTCCCGGGGCCCTGCCGGCAGGG
>ANAW01000084.1:0-10704 GCA_000340945.1 Nocardiopsis synnemataformans DSM 44143
CCCTCCGTCCGGGGCGGGCGCCAGGAGCGGTTCACCCCCGCGGGCCTTGGCGGTGCGCGCGACGACGGGCAGCCCCGACCCGGCCCCGGGGACCTGCTCCTGGAGTCGCACCGCGGCCGTGCCGGGGAGACGACACGTCCGTGCAACACCGCTCGTACTTCACTCGGGGGCACCAAGGACCCCCACACATCGCGCACGCGGTGCCCGAGAGGTGAAGGATGAGTGCAGTGACGAAGCGGGAGACGGCGGAGCGCCCCCCTGCCGGGAAGCCGGACGGGCGCCCCGGCGGTCCGCTCGGCCGCGGGTGGCGGCCCCGGTACCGGCTGGCCGCGGCGCTGTGCGCCACGGTGGTCCTCGCGGTGGCGGCCTGGTCGGTGAGCGCGTCGGTGACGGACGGGCGGGAGGCGGCCGTCACCGCCGAGGACGGCGCCCTTCCGGACGACCTGTCGGTCACCCCCTTCGACACCGAGTACCCCTCGATCGCCCGCCTGGACGGCGCACTGCTGGAGGCCGTGCAGGAGGCGGCCCGGGACGCTTTGGAGGAGGGGATCGTGCTCCACGTCACGTCGGGCTGGCGCAGCGAGGAGTACCAGCGGCACCTGCTCGACGAGGCCGTCCGCGACCACGGGTCCCGCGAGGAGGCCAGGAGGCTGGTCAGCACCCCGGAGGAGTCCAGGCACGTGACCGGGGAGGCGATCGACATCGGCCCGACCGACGCCGCCGACTGGCTCATCCGCCGCGGCTCGGCCTACGGGCTGTGTCAGGTCTACGCCAACGAGATGTGGCACTTCGAACTGCTCACCGAGCCGGGCGGGAACTGTCCCGACCTCCTGTCCGACGCCGCGGGCTAGGAGCAGGGCGGGGCGTCGCGCGGCGCCCCGCCCGTGCGGCGGATCAGCCCGCGGCCGGGCCGCCCGGCCCCGAGCGCAGCCCGAAGGGCACGCCGAAACCGGTCAGCCAGCCGTCCTCGGCCAGCAGGCGGAACGCCTCGTGGGTGACGTCGTGGTCGGGCGCCTGGCGCGGCGGCCACCCGAAGGCCTCGGCCACCGCGGACCAGCTGGGGCCGTGCCCGTGCTCGTCCCGGTAGCCGTCCACCCAGCGCGCCACCCGCTCCCCGCGGCCCGAGACCAGCTCCCGGGCGCGGTCGGCGACGGGCACGTCCAGCGGTGTGGTCGCCGGTGCGGTGCCCGGCGGCGTCGGCTCCGGGAGGGGCACGTAGGCCAGCGGCAGGGTGACCTCGGTGAGGGAGGCCACCACGGCGCCGCCGTCGACGCCCAGGTCCTCGACCCAGGAGATCTCCGTCAGCCACGCGAGCAGCTCCGCCAGCTCGTCGGTGCCGGACAGGGCGCAGGCCGCCACGACGTCCGCGGCCGGGACGCGGATCCGGCCGTCGGGTTCGGCCCACAGGGCGAGGTAGGCCGCCACGAGGCGGAGCCGGTTGGGCTTCTTGCGCATCTTCTTGTGGGCGAGGGTGCGCGAGAACCAGCCCGAGGCCCGCGACCGGACGCCGTTGCCGAGCTTCCAGGTGTTGCCGTCCAGGCTCGGCAGGCCGCACCGGGCCGGGTTCGCGGCGTCGGACTCGATCACCGTCTCCGGTGTCGTGCCCAGCCACCCCGGGGAGGTCAGGTCGCTCAGCGCGGCGTGGGCGTCCTCCAGACGCAGGATGCGCAGGTCCTGGGCGGTGAAGTTCGCCCAGCCCTTCAGCGCGCCCCGCAGGGTGAAGGTGAGGGCGAGCAGGCGGCTGTCGGGGGTCGAGCCCGCCCCTTCCGAGGCCACGCGCTCCCACAGCTCGCGGAAGAAGTCCGCGTGGTGGGGGCCCATCCGCGGCACGCGCCTGCGGTCGGCCGGGATCTTCTCCTGGGGCCTGCTCCTGGCCTCCTCCAGGGCGCGCTTCCTCGCCTTCTTGGCCTTCTTGGCCTCGGCGTTGGTCAGCCGCTCGGGAGCGCCGCCCGGCGGCACGCTGATGCCCTGCTCCCTGCAGCGCGCGCACTCCATGGCCGCGGCCAGGTCCTCGTTGGGCCGGTGGAAACGGGGCTGGGGGATCTCCTCGGGCAGGGGATCCCGCACGTCACTGGTAGCGGTGTGCTGCGTCATGGTCAGGAGCGTAGCGACGAAAGCTCCCCCGTGTCCGGCGTCCGCCGGATTCGCGCCCCCGGCTCACCAGGAGCGCAGTTCGAAGGCGGCCGACCCCGGCCCGGTGCAGCCGTGCGGTCGCCAGGAGGCGCCGCCGACGGTCGCCCACCGGCACACCATGCCGCCGATCCCGACCGGAGCGGAGAAGAACTCCTCGGTCCCGGGGGTGAGCCGGGGACGCGCCGTCAGCAGCGTCGAGGCCATGGGCACGGCCCGCGCGCACGCCATGGTCCAGGACACGGGAACCACCCACCACTGGGCCCCCTCCCCGCCCACCCGGCCGCAGACGGGCGTGACCAGCTGTTCGGTGCGGCCTGGCCACCACAGGTCCGTGCTGCCCGGTTCCTGTCCGGAAGCGGCGGCGGCTCGGGGAACGGGCAGGTCGGCGGGCCGGTCCAGCAGGGTCAGCTCCAGCTCCATGCGGGCACCGGGCACGGTGAACTCCACGCGTGCGGGCAGGCCGTCCCCGGTCAGCTCCACGCGGCCGGTGCCCTCCCGGGGCAGGACGCGGCCCAGGTCCAGGTCCCACGCCGTCAGGGCGCCCTCCAGCACCGGACCGGCGTCCCCGTCCGTTCTGGGAGCGCTCCCGTAGCTGGCCCGCGCCAGGTCCGGGTCCGCGGCCAGGGAGGTCAGCAGTCCGGAGAGCAGCGCGGGTCCGTAGTCCTCGGCGGGGAACAGGGCGGCCCGCTCGCGGGGTGCGGCGTCGGCGAGAAGCTCCTCGGCGGGCGCGGAACCGCCCGGCTCGACGTGGAGGAAGGGGCCGTCGCCGTTGACGATGAGGCCGTACCCCCAGGTCCGCGTCCTCCGGCTCGATGCTCAGGGCCCCGCTGCCCGCCGCGTAGCGGATGGTGAAGCGGGTCCCGCCCTCGGGCCACACCTGGTGGGCGGTGTCCGCGCCGCCACCGGCCGCCTCACCGCGGTCGTCGGCGGGGGTCCGCGTGACCCGCGCGACCAGGCCGGGGCTCGCGTCGACCGCGGCCGCCGCCCGCAGCAGCGCCTCGGCCGGATCCGCGCGCGGGTGGGCGTCGTACACCAGGTAGCCGCCCGCGACGGCGAGCACCGCACCCACGGCGGCGCTGACGGCGGCGACCGCCCTGGAGGGCTTCCTCATCCGGACATCGTGCTGGAAACGGGTGGGGCTGTCAAAGGTGGTCACCCGCAGTGCTCTCCGCGCTCTGCCTGGTCGGGAGGCCGGGCGCGGGCCGACCCCGGCCGGAGCGGAGGAGTTTCGCGCCCCCTCCCGGGGCAGGAACAGGGCCATGGGCGACATGGTGCTGATCAGGCACGGGCAGACCGAGTGGAGCCGCACGCGGCGCCACACCGGACTCACCGACATCCCCCTGACCGAGGAGGGGGAACGGCAGGCGGAGGCGCTGCGTCCGCTGCTGGCCGCGCGCGACGTCGGGCGGGTGGTGACCAGCCCGCTGCGACGGGCCGCGCGCACCGCCGAACTGGCCGGACTGCGCGTGAGCGAGACCGACCCCGACCTGACCGAGTGGGACTACGGCGGCTACGAGGGGATCACCACCGCCGACATCCGGGTCGGGCGCCCCGGCTGGTACCTGTGGCACGACGGGATCGTGCCGGGCGGCCCGGGGCACCCCGGGGAGAGCGTGGAGGAGGTCGGGGAGCGCGTCGACCGGGTCCTGGAGAGGCTGACGCCCCTGCTCGACGACGGGGGAGGGGCCGACGTGGTGCTGGTGGCGCACAGCCACGTCCTGCGGGTGCTCACCGCGCGCTGGCTGGGCCTGCCGCCCGCCGCGGGGGCGCTGTTCCGGCTGGAGACGGCCACGGTGAGCACACTGGGCCGCGAGCACGACCGCCCCGTGCTCACCTCGTGGAACGTGCCGACCTGACCGGAGGGCCTTCGCGGCACCGGGACCGGGGGTCGTACGACCGGAGGACTTGACAGAAGACCTAAAGGCCTATTGGCTAGGCCACTAGCCTTATGGCCCAGATCACAGCCCCAACTGTCCCTCTGATCGGTATGTCATGACCCCTCAGCTTCTCACCATCTTCGTCCTTTTGGCGATGTTCGTCATCGCCACCGTCCTGCCGATCAACATCGGCGCGCTGGCCTTCGTCGCGGCCTTCATGGTCGGACTCCTGGTCCTCGGGATGGACGCCGACGCGGTCCTCGGCGGGTTCCCCGCCGACCTGTTCCTCACCCTGGTGGGCGTCACCTACCTCTTCGCCATCGCGAAGAACAACGGGACGATCGACCTGCTCGTCCGCAGCGCCACCCGCATGGTCGGCGGCCGGGTGGCCGCCATCCCGTGGATCATGTTCGGCATCTCCGCCGTGCTGACGGGCGTGGGCGCGCTCGGCCCGGCGGCCGTGGCGATCGTCGCGCCGATCGCGCTGAGCTTCGCCGCCCGGTACCGGATCAACCCGCTGCTGATGGGCATGATGGTGGTCCATGGCGCCCAGGGCGGCGGGTTCTCCCCGGTCAGCGTCTACGGCGTGACGGTGAACGGGATCGTCGCCGACAGCGGGCTCTCCGTATCCCCCATCACGCTGTTCCTCGGCAGCCTGGTCTTCAACCTGTGCATCGCGTTGGTCCTGTTCGTCTCCCTGGGCGGAAACCGGCTCTTCGGCGTGCGTGCGCACGAGGTCGAGGCCGCCACCGAGGCCGCCCGCACCTCCGGCGGGTCGGGGACCGGGTCGGTCGCACTGGCCACCGGCGGCCCCGCCGACGCCTCCGCCGCGAGCGGGGCGGTTGGCAGCGGGACGGGCGGAAGCGGCGGGGCCGCCTCCGAGCGCACGCCGGTCCGGTTCGAGCAGATCGCCACCCTCGTGGGCATCGTCGCGCTGGGCGTCCTGGCCCTGGGCGTGGGCCTCGACGTCGGCTTCGTCGCCCTGACCGTCAGCGTGGCGCTGGCGCTGATCGCGCCGCAGTCGCAGAAGGACGTGCTCTCCCAGATCAGCTGGTCCACGGTCCTGCTGATCACCGGCATGCTCACCTTCGTCGGCATCATGGAGAGCGCGGGAACCATCGAGTACGTCGGCGACGGGGCGGCCAGCCTGGGCGCTCCGCTCCTGGTGGCGCTGCTGCTGTGCTACATCGGCGCCGTCGTCTCGGCCTTCGCCTCCTCGACCGCGATCCTGGGCGCGACCATCCCGCTGGCCATCCCGTTCCTGCTCATGGGCGACATCAGCGCGACCGGCGTGATCGTGGCCCTCGCGATCTCCTCCACCATCGTCGACGTCAGTCCGTTCTCCACCAACGGCGCCCTGGTGCTGGCCAACGCGACCGGGGTGGACCCGGCCCGCTTCTACCGTCAGATGCTCGTCTACAGCGGCATCGTGGTGGTCGTGGGTCCGCTGATCGCCTGGGGTGTGCTGGTGGTGCCGGGGCTGCTGTGACGGCAGTGCCTTTCGGGGGGCAGTCGGGGGCTGCTGGGAGCCGCCCGTGACCCCGGCGGCGTGAGGGGTCCGGTTTTCCGGGCCCCTCCGCGCTTACCGGAGCCCGCCCCCATCGCCCCGGCCCCGGTCTGAGACCGGGGCGACGGGGGCGGGCTGGTCCGAAGGCCTGGCCTTTGGCCCACTGGGCCGGGGGTCAGGGAGTGACCGGGGCGTCCCCGTTGACGGCGGAGACCAGCACGAGGTGGTCGCGCATGGCGTCGGCGGCGGCCTTGGGGTCGCCCGAACGAATGGCGGAGGCGATGCGCTCGTGCCCGTCGAGCGAAGCCTTGGGCCGGTCCGGCTGCGACAGCGACTCCAGGCGGGTCTCCCGGATCATCGGGGCGATCTCGTTCATCATCCGCGCCAGCAGGCGCGAGCGCGCGGCGGTGGTGATCGCCGCGTGGAAGCGCTCGTCGCCGGTGACCCCGCGGTCGCCGTTGGCCACCTCCTGGCGCATCAGCTCCAGGGCGGCGTCGATCGCGACCAGGTCCTCGGGAGTGCGGCGCGCGGCGGCCAGCTCCGTCAGCTTGACCTCCAGCGCCTGCCGGGCCTCGATGATCTCCGCGCGCCGGTTGGCCCGGTCGCGCAGGAGGGCGAGAACCCCCTGCTCGGAGACGGTCTGGCGGATGATCGCGCCGTCCCCGTGCCGCACCTCGATGACTCCCTGGACCTCCAGCGCCACCAGCGCCTGGCTCACCGAGGCCCGGCTCACCTCCAGCGCGACGGCCAGTTCGCGCTCGGGCGGGAGCCGGTCGCCCACGCCCAGACCGGCGTCCCGCATGTGTTCCACGAGGCGCTCCACGAGCTGCTCGTACAGGCGCGGGCGCGCCGGGGGCCGGGGTCGGGGCTTGGTAGGCACGCTCGCTGGCTCCTGATCCTCGGATCTGACTGCGGTGAGGGACTTCCAGGCTAGAGCATCCGGCCGACGGGCTCTCGGGACCGGCTCGGTGGACGTCCCCGCGATCGGGCGCGACGGGGACTTCACAAAACGTGTGGTTTCGTGCCACTCTGACGTGAGGCCTATTGGCCTAGCCACTGAACCATTTGGAGGTTGCTGTGGAGACCCGCGACACCGCCCGGGAGCTTCTGGACCGCACACTCGACGCGGGATCCCATGTCTCCTGGGACGAGGCGCCCCTGGACGTGGACCCCGACCCCGCCTACGCCGACGCGCTCGCCCGTGCGCGGGCCGCCACCGGGTGCGACGAGGCGGTCCTGACCGGGGAGGGGCGGCTGCACGGCCGCCGCGTCGCCGTCGTGGTCAGCGAGTTCGGCTTCCTCGCCGGGTCCGTGGGGCTCGCCGCCGCCGGGCGCATCGTCGCCGCCGTCGAACGCGCCACCGCCGAGCGGCTCCCCCTGCTCGCCGCCCCGGCCTCGGGCGGCACCCGCATGCAGGAGGGCACCCCCGCCTTCGTGGCCATGGCGGCGATCACCGCCGCCGTCACCGCACACAAGGCCGCCGGACTGCCCTACCTCGTCTACCTGCGCCACCCCACCACCGGAGGTGTCCTGGCCTCGTGGGGGTCGCTCGGCCACCTCACCGCCGCCGAACCCGGGGCGCTCGTCGGCTTCCTGGGACCCCGCGTCTACGAGGCGCTGCACGGCGCACCGTTCCCCGAGGGCGTCCAGCGCGCGGAGAACCTCCAGCGGCACGGCCTCGTCGACGCCGTCCTGGCCCCCGCGCAGGTCAGGGACGCCGCCGGGCTCGCCCTCGACGTCCTGCTCGACCGCACGGCCGCCACCGTGCCCCCGCCGCCGCCCGCCGAACCCGGCTCCCGCACCCCCGTCTGGGACTCGGTGACCCGCTCCCGCCGCAAGGAGCGCCCGGGTGTGCGCGAACTGCTCCGGCACGGGGCCAGCCACGTGGTGCGCCTCCGCGGCAGCGGCGAGGGCGAGGCCTCCCCCGCCCTGGTCACCGCGCTGGCCCGGTTCGGCGGCAGGCCCTGCGTCCTGGTCGGCCAGGACCGCTCCCGCCAGAGCGCCGAACAGCCCATGGGGCCGGACGCGCTGCGCGAGGCCCGCCGGGGCATGCGCCTGGCCGCCGAACTGCGGCTGCCCCTGGTCACCGTCATCGACACCCCCGGCGCCGCGCTCTCCGCGGAGGCCGAGGAGCGGGGGACGGCAGGTCAGATCGCCCGCTGCCTGGCCGAGATGACCTCCCTGGCCGCCCCCACGGTCTCGGTCCTGCTGGGGGAGGGCACCGGCGGGGGCGCGATCGCGCTCCTGCCCGCCGACCGCGTCCTGTGCGCCCAGCACGCCTGGCTCGCCCCGCTGCCGCCCGAGGGGGCCAGCGCGATCGTCCACCGCACCCCCGACCGCGCCGGGGAACTGGCCGAGGCCCAGGGCATCGGCTCCGCCGACCTGCGCGCCCGCGGACTCGTGGACCGGGTGGTCCCCGAGTTCGGCGACGCGGCCGACGAGGACGGCGCGTTCTGCGCGCGCATGGGGGAGGCGATCGCCCGCGAACTCGCCGCGGTGCAGCCGCGCGGGGCCGCCGAACCGCCCGCCGGACGCGCCGCGCGCTACCGCCGCCTGTGCGCCGCGGGCTGAGCGCGCACCACCCAGAACACGAACACCGGATCAGTACCAAGCACCAGGAGGTAGGGAACGTGGACCGCTCGCAAGGGCCGCTCAAGGGGATCGTGGTCATCGATCTGTCACGGGCGCTGGCCGGACCGCACGCGGCCATGCTGCTGGGAGACCTCGGCGCGCGGGTGATCAAGGTCGAGCAGCCCGGCAGGGGAGACGAGACGCGCGGGTGGGGCCCGCCGTTCGTCGGACCGGAGGAGGAACGCATCAGCACCTACTTCCTGTCCTGCAACCGCAACAAGGAGTCCATCGAACTGGACCTGAAGTCCGACGACGGCGCGGAGCAGCTGACCCGGCTCGTGCGCGCCGCCGACGTCCTGGTGGAGAACTTCCGCCCCGGCGTCCTGGACCGGCTCGGGTTCCCCGCCAGCCGCCTGGAGGAACTCAACCCCCGCCTGGTGGTCTGCTCCATCAGCGGGTTCGGCCACGACGGCCCCGAGGGCGGACGTGCGGGCTACGACCAGATCGCCCAGGGCGAGGCCGGTCTGATGAGCCTGACCGGCCCCTCGCCCAAGGAGCCGACCAAGACGGGCGTGGCCATCGGCGACCTGCTGGCCGGGATGAACGGCGCCCAGGGCGTGCTCGCCGCGCTCCTGGAGCGGGAGCGCACCGGGCGCGGCCGGGTGGTGCGCACCTCGCTGCTGTCCTCGATCGTGGGCGTGCACGCCTTCCAGGGAACCCGATGGACGGTCGGGCGCGAGGTGCCCACCGCCCTGGGCAACCAGCACCCCTCCATCGCCCCCTACGGCGCCTTCGCCTGCATGGACGGCATGCTCCAGGTGGCGGTGGGCGGCGAGGCGCAGTGGGAGCGCTTCGCCGGACTGCTCGGACTGGACCCCCGCGACCCCAGGTTCGGCGACAACGCCTCACGGGTGGAGCACCGCGAGGAGCTGATCGCCGAGGTGGAGGCGGTGCTGGGCCAGGGCACGCGCGACGAGTGGCTGCACCGGATCGGTGAGGTGGGGGTGCCCTGCGGCGCGGTGCGCACCATCGACCAGGTCTACGAGTGGGAGCAGACGCGCTCCCAGGGACTGCTGCTGGAGGTGGAGCACCCGGTGCTCGGCCCGATCGAGCTGCCGGGGTCCGCGCTGCGCTTCGACCCCGTGGCCGACGAGGCGCCGCAGCCCCCGGGGGCGGGCCACCTGCCGCCGCCCGCCCTGGGCGAGCACAACGACGCGGTGCGGGCCTGGCTCGACGAGGTCGAGGCGCAGCCGGCCGGATAGCCCGTGCACTGACCACCACGACAGCCATGCGGACGGCCGCGCCGGAGCCCTCGGGCCCCGGCACGGCCGTCCGGTGTCGTGGCCCCCGTGGTGTTCGCGGCCGGGGTCGCTGGACGGCGCCCGCCTCCGGTCGGCTGTTTTCGCCCCGAGGTGTTCGCGGTGTCCTTCCGCCGCCGTCCCCGGGACGGGCCCGCTGGACCGGTTTCCCTGTTTCGGGCCTTCCGCTTCGGGCGAGCCGTCCGGGGGCGCGGAGAACCCGGGTTCTCCCGGCCGGAGCCGGGCGCCCGCGGCCTCCTCCGGGAATTCGGGCCGGTGCCGGTGAGCGAACGGTGGCGTCCCGGCCCGCTTCGGGGCGGCCCGTATCCCGGCCCGATCCGGGCGGCCGCTATCCGACAGGTTTTCGAATCCGGTGCCGTGGTCGGCGACCCCGGCCCACGGGCCCCGGCGGGTGCCCCCGGGCACAGGCCGTCGGTATCCGGTCCGACCGCAACCGGGAAAGCCGCTTTCGGCCGTCGTGCGCCGGGGTCATGATCGGCACCACCCGCGCGACGGCCACCGGGAGGGTCAGTGCCAGCACCCGACGCCACTGTCCTTCGCGTGTCCGCGCACGGGCCCCGAGGCCCACGACAGCACCGGAGGACGCCGAGGATGCACGGCACACCGCTTCCCACCGACACCGATGACACCGACGACGCCGGGGAGGGACTGTCCCTGCCCGAACTCACCACGCTCAGGTGGCAGCACTTCGACGACCGGGCGGCCCAGGCCACCTGGGGCGTGATCGGGCGCCGCATGCCAGCGCTGGTCTCCCAGGCCGCCGCCCTGGCCTGGCGCAGCAGCCCGCGCGACGTCGTCGCGACCGCCGTGCTCAACGCGGGCGTCGGCGCCGCCACGGCCTGGGCGCTGGTCGCCACCACCGACGTGCTCGGCGCGCTGCACCCCGTCCTGCTGCCGCTGCTGGCCCTGGCCGTGGTCCCCCAGTGGTGGGGCTCGGCCGTCGCGGCGCGCATGCGCTACAGGATGCTCATGGCCTTCACCGAGGGGCGCCGCCGCAAGATCCTGCTGGAGAACCTCTTGACTTCCTCTCCTTCCTGATGGCAGGAGAATCCGGAACCACCTACCGGTGGTTCGAGGCCAAAGCCTCGCCACGGGTCGCCCCGTGGCCTTCCTGTTTCGTCGCCGGTCGCCCCGTCCGGGAGGACTCCCGTTGAGGTCTCACACCAGCTCCGCAGGCAGCAACCGCCAGCCCGGCGGCCCGGAGGTTGTGCGCCGCGTTCACGTCCCGATCATGGGTCGTCCCGCACTGGGGGCACGTCCACTCCCGGACGTTCAGCGGCAACGACGCGTGCGCGTA
>ANAW01000085.1:0-35318 GCA_000340945.1 Nocardiopsis synnemataformans DSM 44143
GCCCGCGCTGATGGCCGCGACCGACCCGGCCGCCAAGCGCGGCGCGCTCTACAGCCCCAGCGGCCCTGGGAGGCTGGGCGGTCCGCCGTCCGAGCAGCGGCTGTACCCGCCGCTGCGCAGCGCGCAGGAGGCCGCGCGGGTCTGGCGGGCCTCGGAGGAACTGACGAAGGTCTTCTTCCCCGCCGCCGTCTGACCGCAGCCGTTCGCACGGCCACCCCACAGCGTCGCGGTGAAGGACGGTGCTGCCGACTCCGAGGGCGACGCCGACGGGCTCGGCTTCGACTCCACCGGCGGGCTCGGCCGGCGGTGGAGCCGAAGCTCCGGACGGCGTGATACCGCGCCGGGGCGCCTGCTCGGCCCGGAGCGGAGCCGCCGGAAGAGTCGGTTCCGGCGCCGCCTCGGGGCCGGACCGGGGGGGAGTACCGCGGGCGCCCGGTTCGGCGGGACGCGGTCCGGCCGGTGAAGCAGGTCCGCGGATTCCGGTCCCGCGGGCCCGGATCGAAGCACGCCGGTCACCGCGGGCGCCTCCTCACGCGCAGGCGGCACCGGCCGTCCCGGACCAGCGCATGCGGTTCACCGCCATCGGCCCCCGCCGCCGTCGGGAGCGCCGCTACCGAGGCGCCCCACTGAGTCGATGTTCTGTTCCTCGGTGGTCCTGTAGTTTTTCGCGGTGGCCACGGTGCGGTCGGAGACCTGGCGCAGGCCGGGGGCGACGGTCCTCAGGTACAGCATGAGGTTCTTCTCCAGCGATTGCATGACGTTGTTCATCTGTCTGGCGAAGTCGTCGCCCTCGCCCCAGGGCGTTCCCAGGGGCGGGCGCACGGCCTCGTACCAATCGACCAGGGCCTCGATCCTGTCAGCCGGTTCGTGGATGTACTGCCCGTCGCGCGCCAGTTCGTCCGTCGCGACGTAGAGGGAATCGTTGGAGCCGTTATCGCTGCCGTTGCCGTCGTATCTCGGCATGCTCTCTCCTGCCAGATATGTGTACCGCGGTGGAAGTCGGGTACCGCCCCCGGCGGCTACCGCGGCGGCGGTTCCGCGCCGAGGCCGCGGAAGAGGTCGCGGATGTTGAAGGTTCCTTTCATGAGTTCGTCCATGGCGACGCCCTCGGGGGTGAAGGGCTGGTAGAGCGCCTCCACCCGGCCGGCCATCTGCCCCCGTGCGCGGTTGATGACGTCCTTGACGGCGCTCGCCAGTTCCACGGGCGCCATGTCCCGATAGGACTGGGTGTTGAACTTCAGCTCGACCAGTTCACCGCTCGCGTTCACCGTCGCCGCGACGAGGCGGTTCTTGGACACGGCCTCCTCGGTCGCCTGCTCCAGGCTTGCGCTCGCGTCCTCCACTTCGCGGAGCGTCCGCTGAAGCCGAGCCAGCTCCTGTTCGTTCCGTGCTTCCCAGTCGCTCATCGCCTGTTCTCCTCCTTCTGTCCTCGTCTTCGACCACCCCGGGTGGAGGACTGCCCTGAACCATGTCGTTCTGCGCGGGCGAGGAGCCCCACATCCGCTCGGCCTCCGGCACCGGGGGCACTCGGGCCGGTCCGCTCCGGCCCGGTACGACACGGTGGAGTCCGGTCGAGCCGCGGTGCCGAGCCCGGTGCCGCGGCCTGCTCCGGTGACGACGGTGCGCGTGCCGGGCCGATTCGGCCGTGGGATGTGGACGATCCTGCGCGGTATCGTCTGCTTCCCAGCCGTTGTGCGTGGTCCACTGTCGCGGAGTCGGCCGGAGCTATACAGGGACTCCCGATCATGGGATGCGCCAGGCGGGATTCCGTCCCCGCCGGGTGGAAGGGCGTCCACGGCCTTTCGTCCGGGGACCACCGGACCGCCGCCACTCTGAAGGGGGTTCAACGGCCCCCGGCCGGCNCAACGGCCCGCGGCCGGCAGAGCCCGCCGACGGTGGGAACGGCAGAGCACCGAGCAAGAAGGAGACAGCCGTGATCGACCGGGCCGGACTGGCGACGTTCCTCCGACGCCGCCGGGAGTCGCTGCAGCCCGAGGACGCCGGCCTCCCGCGCGGACCGCGCCGCAGGACCAGCGGACTGCGCCGCGAGGAGGTCGCCGCACTCTGCCACATGTCGACCGACTACTACACCCGCCTGGAACGGGAACGCGGACCCCAGCCGTCCGTGCAGATGATCGCCTCCATCGCGCAGGGCCTGCACCTCTCCCTCGACGAACGCGACCACCTGTTCCGCCTCGCCGGGCACAACCCGCCCACCCGCGGCGCGGACAGCAAGCACATCAGCCCCGGCCTGCTGCGCGTCCTCGACCGCCTGGACGACACCCCCGCCGAGATCGTCACCGAACTCGGGGAGACACTGCGCCAGAGTCCGCTCGGTGTGGCACTCACCGGGGACACGACCCGCTACACCGGCCCGGCGCGCAGCAACGGCTACCGCTGGTTCACCGACCCCGGCGCCCGTCAGCTCTACGCACCCGACGACCACGAGCTGCTGTCGCGGATGTACGTGTCCGGCCTGCGCCGACTCGTCACGCTCCGGGGCCCCGACTCGCAGGCGGCGCACTACGCCGACCTCCTCCTGGACCAGAGCGAGGAGTTCCGCCGCCTGTGGGACGAACACGAGATCGGCGTCCTCCCCAGCGAGGTCAAGAGGTTCGTCCACCCCGAGGTCGGCGCGCTGGAACTGAACTGCCAGACGCTGCTCGACCCGCACCAGTCGCACCGCCTGCTCGTCTACACCGCCGTCCCGGGCACCGAGAGCCACGAAAAGCTGCAGCTGCTCTCCGTCGCCGACGGGCAGACCCCCCGCTGACCCCGCACCTGCTGACCGGATGTCCCATGGGCCCGGCGGCTACGACGACGGTCGGTCCGAGACCGTCGGTCCGAGCGGTCCCCGGACATGAGACGGCCACCGCTGTGATCATGCGGGTGTGCCGGGACCGAACGCCCGGCGGTGGCCGTGCCGCCCACCGGAGCGGAAGCCGGCCCCACCGTCCGGGCGAACGGGTTCGACGACCTGTCCGCCCGGACCGTGCCTCCTTCTCCGGCCGTGGGAAGCCCCGGCCGCGCACCCGCCTCCGGTTGGTGAACCCGCCCGGTGACCTGAACCACAAGAGCAGCTGGCTCCCGGCCGTGTTCGCCGACGGCACCGCCGCCAGGTGCGGGCTCACCGCTGCCACGACCAGCGCCGAATACGCCACACACCGGTCACCGAGGGCGAGCGGAGTGCTTACAGTTCCGTCACACCGCCGCTACAACACGAACGGTCACAAAGCCATATAGTCGGAAGAGGAAAGCAACGCATCCCCACAGTGCTGGGTGGCGTGCCCGTACCGCCGTTCTGTCGGCGAAGAGTGGGCCCACGACAAAAACCCCTTGTGGCCTGGCGAAAAGCAACGATGGAAGGAGCGGTCGCCCTCATGCCTCCTTTTGGTCCCGACACCGCCGCGTGGGTCCGCGAGACCGCCAAATGGCTCCTGGGCATGGAGATCCCCTCGGCCGATCCCCCCGCCATGCGCCAGCTCGCCGCCCACTACGACCACGTCTCCGCGAGCCTCGAGGAGATCAAGGACCTCCTCACCCTGGTCCGCCGAAAAGTCCGCACCGACTTCTCCAGCACCGCCGCCGACTACTACGACATCTCCATCGCCCAGTTCACCACCGGCGACAACGACTACATCGGCTCCGGGGCCAGGACCGCCCGCAACGCCTCCACCGCCCTCGGCGACGGCGCCGCCAACGCCGAGCACACGCACTGGATGGCCTTCGGCCAGCTCGTCCAGCTCATCATCGAGATCGCCTGGTGCATCGCCATGGCCCAGTGGACGATGGGCGCCACGCGCGCCCTGATCCCCTGGTTCAAATACATCCGCTCCATCGCCATCCAGCGCGTCCTCAGCTGGCTCGTGCTCACCGCCCCCTCCCACCAGATCACCGAACAGCTCTTCGCGTCCCTGGACTCCATCGTCCAACGCGTCCAGATCGACGCCGGCACCCGCAGGTTCCACGACAAGGAGATGACCCGCCTC
Organism: Nocardiopsis synnemataformans DSM 44143; assembly: GCA_000340945.1. Taxonomy (GTDB): domain Bacteria; phylum Actinomycetota; class Actinomycetes; order Streptosporangiales; family Streptosporangiaceae; genus Nocardiopsis; species Nocardiopsis synnemataformans. The sequence continues at coordinate 3,990 of ANAW01000085.1, forward strand.
ACCCACGGCGGCGCGGGCCTGTCCGGCCTCATCTCCGCCGGGTTCTCCGGTGTCGTGGACGGCCTCTTCAGCCACCAGGTCCGCGACCTGCTGCGCACCAACCTCGACACCCTCGCCGACGTTCCCCCGCCCCCACGTGTCGACAGCCCTCCCCCCGGCCGTCCCGGCACCGCACCCGCCCCCACGCCCGGGGGCGCCGCTCCCGGTCCCGTCCCCGGCCCCAGCATCAACCGCGACCTCGCCGCCGCCTTCGCCGCGTACGAACGCGATCTCGCCGCCACCTTCAACCCCCCCGCCGGCAGGACCGCCTTCGACAACCCCTTCACCAACGACGACTTCCGCGACGACCTCGCCGACGTCTTCGCCACCCACTACGGTTCCGCCCTGGGCGCCATCGGCGCCCGCGCGCTCGGCAACGGCTACGCCGACACCCTCATGACCCACTGGGGCCGCCCCGATCTCACCCACCGCCTGGCCGACCTCCTGGACACCGCCCCTCTGCCGCTCCCGACCCGCACCCACCTCGCCCAGACCGTCCCCACGGTCCTCACCCACGGCATGGGCGACTACATGACGCGCCCCCTCATCAGAGCCGAGATCCTCTCCACCGGCGCCGCCTCCGGTGCCCTGGAGGGCTACCTCGGAGAAGGCACCACCAACGCCCTGCTCACCGACCAGGGCTGGCAGGCCAACGGCTACTCAGCCACCGCCGGCGCCTTCCAGTCCACCTTCCAGAACGTCACCGTCGACACCGCCCTGTCCGCCATCGACCACGTCCGACCCCCGTCCCCACCACTTCCACCGCCCCCCGCCGAAACCACCACCGGGAGCGGCACCGGTACCGGCACCACCGGGGTCGACGGGACCACCGGCACCACCGGCACCACCGGCACCACCGGGGTCAACGGGAGTACCAACGGCGACGGCCGCGAGTCCGGCCCCTCCGACCGGCCCGCGCCCCGGGGCAGCCACGAAGCACCCGACGCTCCCGGTACTGACACCACCCGCACCGGCACCGCCCCCGCGCCCTCCGAAACCCCACCCCACACCCCCGGCAACACCGACACCCCACACGGCCGCACCACCACCTCCGACGGCACCCGCGGCGAGGACCTCCACACCCCCCGCACCGCTCCCCCCGACCCTCTCGCGCCTGAGAGCGGGCACCCCGACCGCTTCGAGCCCACAGCCGCGGGAAGCCCGACCGGCGAGCAGCCGACCGCCCCCGGGCACAACGCACCGGACGACCCGCGCACCCCCGAAACCGATTCCGGTGCCACGCTCCACACGGCCGCCGCGCCCCTCGTGCCACCCGTCCAGCAGCACACACCGAACACGCCCGCGAGCCCCGCCACCGGCGCCACCGCAAACGGGACCGCCGCCCCCGGCACACCGGCCGATACACGGAACCGGCCCGGTCCGGCCCCCGACCCCGCCGCCCGCGCAAGCGAGACCGGGTCCGAGTCCCCCGCGCTCCCGCCTCCCTCCGACCACGGACGCACACCCTTCACGCACGCTGGCCCGCCATCCGAAGCGGCCCCCGAGCGCGGAGGCTCCGAGGCGGACCATCCGCCGCAGGCCGACTCCTCCCGGTCTTTCGAAGAAGCTTCCGCCGGAGACCGCGGGCAGCCGGGCCACGGCGCCGATTCCGGCTCCGGACGCGAGGGCGCGGAGCGCGGCAGCGGGGCGGACACCGGCGACGTCCCGCCACGCGAGCACGGCACGGCGGACGGGGACCTCGACGACCTGGACGACGACTTCTACAGTCTTCCCGCACCCACCCCCCACGCACCCTCCGATCCCGATGACCCGTGGGGTGGCAATCCCCCCGCATCCCTGGATCTCTCGGCGCTCACCTTTGCGGGCAAGGACGGCAAGTCCGCCGAGCAGTCCCTCATGGTCGGGGAGGCCCTCGCCGATCTGGCCGACCCCGGCTACGGCCTCCGCGACCTCGACGCCATCGGACGCCAGACGGTCGAAGACACCCGCGTGTTCACGATGGACGTGGACGATCCCGGCAGCGGCGACAGCGACAGCGGCGACGGTGACTCCGAACACCTTCCCGATGCGCCCCAGCACTTCGGGGGTGGGCGGGTCGGCGGTGTTCCCGCGCCTTCGCTCTGGCCTGGTAGTGACCAGGACCAGGTTCCCGGTACCGGTATGGGCGAGACCGTCCGCGCCCGGGTCGACGACCAGGCCGCCGACCAGTGGGCGGGGAGCGTCCTGCCCACCGTGGTGACGGTGCAGGGGACGCCCGCCCCGGTACCAGGGGCGCCTGGCCCGGTACAGGGCGCCCCCGTCCTCGATGTCACTCCCAACCAGGCCCACTCACTGTGGGAGTACACCGACCACGCCCGCGGTATGGTCGACGACGGCCTGGCCGACGGTGACGTCGCTCCTGAGGACCGCGACGACTTCGCCTGGATCGTCGACGACGTCGACGCCGTCTTGGGGGCGGCGGCCCTGCCCGTCGCGATCACCGTGCACCTGGGCGCTGATCAGGCCCTCCTGCGGCGGTTGGGTATCGATCCCGACGACCCCGGCCGTGTCGCGGGCACCGTGGCGGACATTCCGCACTACATCTCGGGCACCTTCGGCACACGCGCCGCCGAGGGCGCTGCCGCCTATGTGATGCTCCGTGTTCCCCACGGCTATCCTGCCGCCCATGTCCGCCCCTCGTCTCCGGGCCGGGTGCTGGGTGCTCGGGGAGCGCGCCTGTACATCCACGCCGCCTACACCCGGCCCGGTGAGCCGGTTCCCGGAGCGCGTGTCGAGGAGCTGTTGTTCGTCGAGGCCGAGATCGTTCCCGGCCACTGGGCTCCGCCTCCCGGCCACCGCCCGGGCCCCTCCGACGACGCTCATCACGGCTACCGGTCGAGCACCGTCTCCATCCCGCCTGCCGATTCGCGGCAGACCGATGCTTTCGATGACCTGCTCAACGAACTCGAGGAGGGGGGTGGGGATCTGCTCGACGACGAGCCGTCTCTCTTCATCGGTGCCGACGACGCCCCCGACCGCATGGAGACCGACCCCATCGGTTTCCTGGGCGACTTGGGCGTGTCCGACTCCCTGGACACGGGCGATCCGTTCGGCCCCCTCGGTGACGTGGACATGCCCGACAGTGCGGAGCCTTATCCCGCCGACCCCGGGCCCGTGGCCGCCCCTCCGGTATTCCCACCGGTGAGGCCCTCCGTCGGCAGCGGACACGACGACACCGCACCGGCCGACACCGCACCGGCCGACGCCCGCACGACCCGGGCCATCAGAGAACTGAACGCCAGCCATTTCGATCTCCTCGTGGCCCTGGGTGCCGGTGCCGGGCGCACCGATGCGGAGATCATCGCCGGACTCGGGTGGACGCCCCGCGGATTCGTCAGCGTCATGGGCGGTCTCGCCGGTTCCCTGGGTCTGCGGGCGGGCGACCGTGAGGGGGTGGCCGCCGTCGCCGTCGCCGTCGGGCTCACCGACGACACCGCCCCCAAAACCATGACAAGCGTCGAGCGAATAGAACGCGCCACCACCCGCATCCGCTTTCTGCGCGAAGACCACGCGCAGATCCTCAAGCACTACGTGAACGGGATGCAACAAAGCAAGATCGCCGAGCAGCGCCACTTGACGCTGAACTCGGTCAACGACCTCTCCAACCGCCTTTCGCGCCGCTTGGGAGTGCTCAACCTTGACGAGGCGGGCAAAGCCGCCCTCGCCGCCGGTTGGGCGGTCCAGCGCCCGGCGCTCACCGAGGAGCAGAGAAAGAAGGCTATCGACCGCATCACCACTTTGAACGCCGCCCATTTCGAGGTCCTCGTGGCTTTGGGGGCCGGGCGCACCGACGAGGTGATCATCGCCCGACTCGGGTGGACGCCCCGCGGGTTCTTCGCCGTCATGGGCGGCCTCGCCGGTTCCCTGGGTCTGCAGTCGGGCGACCGTGCGGGGATCGTCGCCGTCGCCGTCGCCGCCGGGCTCACCGACGACACCGCCCCCAACCTCCTGACACCCGAACAGCGAGAGCAACGGGCCCTGACCCGCATCAACTTCCTGCGCAAAGACCAGGAGCAGGCCCTCAAGTACTACGTGAACGGGCTGAAACCCAGCAAGATCGCCGGGCGGCTTAACTTGGCGCCGAGCTCGGTCAAGGACCTCTTCACCAGCCTTTCGCGTCGCCTGGGGGTACTCAGTCGTGAAGAGGCGGGGGGGGGGGGCGGNCCGGCCATGCTCACCGACAAGCAGAGCAAGGAGGCCATCGACCGCATCACCACCTTGAGCAACCATGAATTCGAGGGTTTCGTAGCCTTGGGTGCCGGGCGCACCGACGCAGAGATCATCGCCCGGCCCGGTTGGAGCCGCTCGGGACTCACCCACGTCATGGACGGCCTCGCCGATTCCCTGGGTCTGCGGGCGGGCGAGCGTGCGGGGATCGTCGCCGTCGCCGTCGCTGCCGGGCTCACCGACGACACCGCCCCCAACGCCCTGACACGCCCCGGGCGGCACCGACGGGCCGTCAACCGCATCCGTTTCCTGCGCGAAGACCAGCGCCGGGCACTCGTCCACCTCGCAGCGGGGTGGCAACGCAGGCAGATCGCCGAGGAGCTCGGATCGGTCAAAGAACACATCGCGGATCTCGCTCCCCGTCTCGGGGTGATCGAACTCGCCGAGGCGATCGAAGCCGCCCAGGCGTCACCCGCCCTCGCCGCCGAAGTGGCGGCCCTCCGAGCGGTGCCGGCCCGTGTCGCACCCACCCGTGTCGCACGTCCCCGGGTGGCCCCTGCCCCCGAACTCACCCCCGAGCAGGTCACCTGGGCCGTCGACCACATCAACGAGCTTCTGGACGGCTCCAAATTCGAGGTCTTCGTCCAGAGGGGCGCCGGGCTGGACGACATCAACGAGATCGTCGCACGCGTCGGACTACGCCCAAATACGGTAACCAACTACATCCGCCAGATCGTTCGCGACCTGAGGTTGAACAACGCCGGGGACATCGTCACCGTCGCCGCCGCCGCCGGCCTCGCCCCCACCGCCCCCCAACCCCGCAACGACGACACCACCACCCACGACAACGACGAAGGCGACGCCAGCTCCGACGGCGAGGACGGCTCCGACAGCGACGACGATCTCTACGACGCCGACGACCATCCCCCCGCCCGTCGCGGGGGCGGTCCCCGTGACGACGATCCGCCCGCACCCCCGACAGGTCGTGACCACGGCTCGGCCACGGCACCGTCCGCACGGCCGGGGGCCGGAAACAGTGGAGCCCGTACCACGGGCGGTTCCACCGGCCACCACGGAACCGGCTCGGGAAACCGCACCCGGCAAGGTTTCCCACCCGCTGACCACCACGGAAACGACGCCCGCGGCTTCTCCGACGACCACGGCCCCGCCGTCACCGATCCCGCCGCGCCGGAGCGGGGGGAGCCCTCGCCACCGTTCCCCGCCCCGAACTCACCGATGACGGAGCCCACCACCGCCGACACCCCCGTGGAGCCTCCCACGACGCCGTCCCACCACGACATCGTCGAGCTGTTCGGCAGCACGCTCAACCCCTCGCCCGTCTCCCAGGCGCCCCACACCCGGGAAACCGACCAGTCCCGGACCGACGACCCCGCCGACGACCTGGACGATGACTTCTACGGCCCTCCGCCGACGGCGCGCACACAGGAGCCGGCCCCGGCCGATGCCGATGACCCGTGGGACGGCAACCCCCCGACCGGTCCCGATCTCAGCGCGCTCATCGCCGCGGACAAGAAGAACGACGACCAGCCCGCCACGGTCGAGGACGTCATCGCCGACCTCACCTACCGCTACCGGCCCCAGGACATCGGGCACCACACCGCCCAGGACGCACAGACCCAGGTCTTCATGGCGGGCCACCGCCACCGCCGCACGCAGGCCGACCCCTCCGAGCAGTACACCCACGACGACGAGACCGCCGCGGGTTCGGCCTACCCCGAAGGAACGCAGGTCTCCCAGTACCCCGCCCCGCTCCAGTACACCCAGGGCCCCGCCGGGTTCCATGACTCCTCCGCGGCGCCCTACGACGAGCAGCCCGCGGCTTCGGCCGAGGAGCCCGCGCAGGACCAGGGCGGGGACCAGGACGGGCGGATGGAAACGCTCATGCTGTGGAACGGGACCTTCGCCGGTGTCGAGGACCTCGTCGCCGCCACCGGATCGGATGTGGTGAGCCAGGAGGAGCTCGTCGCCGACGGCTCCGACGGCAGTACCGCTCTCCTGCGCTTCGCCAACGGCGCGCAGGCGGTCTACAAGGACACCGAGGGGGCCACCTTCGCCCGTGAGCGCGCCGACGCCGAACAGCTCGCCTCGCTGGTGGGCCGCGCCATCGGGGCCAACGTGCCCGGTGTGCTGCGCATCGGTGAGTACGAGGTGTTCATGCACTTCATGAACGGCGTGTCCGGGTTCACCCATCTGGACAACCCGCGGTCCCCGCTCCTGAACACCTGGGACGGGCACGTGCTGGGCCTGCTGGACCTGCTGATCGCCAACGGCGACCGCATTCCGGGCAACTGGCTGGACCAGGGCGGCGGGCGCGTGGCGGGTATCGACCACGGCAAGGCCTGGTTCAAGTACGAGAACACGCCGGAGGACCCCACCGACCTGGAGGGGCTGGCCTACACCAACGGCATGCGCCCCTTCTACGACTTCGAGGCCAACACGTGGATCGCCAACCCGCTGACCCGGGCCGACATCCGCTTCCTGCGGACCCGGCTGGCCGGGCTCTACGGCGAGTTCGCCCGCCTGGGCCGCTCCGACTGGTTCGACGAGACGATGGAGCGCTTCGACATGCTGGCCCGCAACGCGCGGGGCACCACCGGTCTTTTCTCAGGGGGCGGCCGGTGACCCGTGTGCTCTATGTCCAGGACCGTCGCACGCAGCGGACACGGCCGTTCCTGACGCTGCACGACGACGGCACCCTGACCGCCCACGACCCCGCGACGGCCGACGCGATTGCGCGCCTGCGCGCCACGCGCGGATGGTCCGGCGAGCGGATATTCCTCGACTGCGCCGCGCAGTCCAACGCCTACGTCCGCTACTTCGAGGAACCGGAGTGACCGGGCCCGGCCCCTGCATCAGAGCCGCCGCGCCGCCCCGATGCCGCACATGCCGGGGTGCATGATCATGTCGGCAGCGCCATCGGCACCGGGCATGACCGTGCTGCTGGACCGGGGGTTTGCCTCCAACGCCTTCCCGGGCGCGGTCGCCAGCACCGGGTCGGTGTCCCCGTTCCGGCTCCGCGCCGCCTGCAGACCACCGGTCCTGTAGCACTTCGAGGACGGCTCGTCCCCGTCGCGGATCGGCGCCGTCCCAGTCCGCGTCGTCGAACGCGAGATCTCCGTCGCCACCACCGCCGGACGCACCACGGGTACCTGACGCCCGGCCACCGCCCTGCGCGTCGCCCGCGACCAGATCATCCAGGGCACCCACATCCTGTTGACCGGGCCGGCCAGCCCTGACGAGCTGGCGCGTGATGGGTGGGGCAGGGTGGCCCCGCTCGTGGTGCCTGTCAGGTGTTCGCGGTGCGGTCGGAGACCGAACCGGTGATGGCCTGACAGGTGGCCGGAAAAGTTCTCACGCCGGTGCGTCGACCGCTTCCGGCGCTTGTGGCCGGCCACGACGGCGACCCTGATCGTCGATCACCGGCACCCACGACCCTGTGAGCCCCGCGCACGTGGCTCCACGGCCCGCCGATCCCCCCGTACGGAGCGCAGGGGCGGCCCGGTGAGCCTGTGATCGGCAGGTCCTGGATAGGTCCGCGCCGTCCTACGAGGATCGGTGCAAGGCCCGAGCGATACCCGCAAAGGCGAGCGGACGCGTCGTCGCCGACCGCTCCGGGCCGGTCGTGGGCGCCCGTGATCGACGCCCTCGGCGGTTTTGACACCGTCGCCGCCCGCGCCGGGAGCACCCGCGCGGACCGGGAGCTCCGGGTCGCCCCGGCGGCCGGAGTCCGACGACGGACCCACAGTCACGACATGAAGGAGCAGGACCATGCCACGTCGACCCATCGACATCACCGTGCCCGACCTGACCGGAAAGCGCGCCGTCGTCACCGGCGCAAGCGACGGGATGGGCCTGGCCATGGCCAGGCGGCTGGCCGCCGCGGGCGCCGAGGTGATCATGCCCGTCCGCAACCCGCGCAAGGGCGAGGCCGCGATCGCCGGGATCCGGCAGGCGGTGCCCCGCGCGAACGTCTCGCTGCGCGGCCTCGACCTGTCCTCCCTCGCGTCGGTCGCGGCCCTCGGCGACACCCTGCGTGAGGAGGGCCTGCCGATCCACATCCTCATCAGCAACGCCGGTGTGATGCGGCCCCCGAACCAGCAGACCACGGTCGACGGTTTCGAGCTTCAGTTCGGCACCAACTACCTCGGCCACTTCGCCCTGGTCGGCCACATCCTCCCGCTGCTGCGGGCCGGCCGGGCACGGGTGACCTCGCAGATCAGTGTCTCCGCGCGCCGCGGCTCCATCAACTGGGACGACCTGAACTGGAAACGCTCCTATAACGAGATGGGTGCGTACAGCCAGTCCAAGATCGCGTTCGGGCTGTTCGGCCTCGAACTGGACCGGCGCAGCAAGGCCCACGGGTGGGGCATCCCCAGCAACCTCTCCCACCCCGGGGTGGCCCCGACCAGCCTCCTGGCCGCCCGCCCCGAGCTCGGCCGCAGTGAGGACACCCCGTACATCCGCCGGATCCGGGCCCTGTCGGCACGCGGGATCCTGCTGGGCACCCTCGAGACGTCGAAGCTGCCCGCGCTGATGGCCGCGACCGACCCGGCCGCCAAGCGTGGCGCGCTCTACAGCCCCAGCGGCTTCGGGAGGCTGGGCGGCCCGCCGTCCGAGCAGCGCCTGTACCCGACGCTGCGCAGCGCGCAGGAGGCCGCGCGGGTCTGGCAGGTCTCCGGGGAACTGACCAAGGTCCCCTTCCCCGCCGCCGTCTGACCGCCGCCGCTCGCACGACCACCCCACAACCTACGGAGACCGCATGAGTACTGCCGCCCCTCGCACGTCGAGACCCAGGAGCCCCTGGTGGGTGCTCGTCGGCAGCGGCACCGCCAACGCCGTCGGCCCCCAGATGTACCTGGCCACCATCGGCCTGTTCGTGCTGCCGATCGTCGAGGACACCGGCTTCAGCCGCACGACCGTCACCGGGGCGTTCTCGGTCGCGGCGGTCGGGATGGCGATCGGCCTGGTCGTCGTCGCGCAGCTCGTGGACCGCTTCGCCGCGCGTTACATCCTCGTGCCGGGGTTCGTGCTGTTCGCGGCCTCGATGGCGCTGATCGGGCTGGTGCCGCCGATCGAGTGGGTCTACCTCATCCCGTGCTTCTTCGTGGGGTTCTTCGGGGCCGGGACGGCCGTGCCGGCCACCAGGGCGGTGGTGAGCTGGTTCGACAACAACCGAGCCCTCGCCGTCGGAGTGGTGACGGGCATCATCGGACTGGGCACGGCCCTGGCCCCGCTGATGGCCGGAGCGCTCATCGAAAGCGTCGGGTGGCGGCTGTCCTACGGCCTCATGGCGCTGATCTCGGTCCTCGTGTCGGTCACGATGGTCACCCTGTTCGTGCGTGCCCGCGCCGAACGGCACGTCCGCGGACGACTCGTCCAGGAGACCCGGGTGGAGGGCCGTGACGTCAGCCTGGAACTCCCCGGCCTGACGGTCGGCGAGGCGTTCCGTACCCGGCAGTTCTGGGGCATCGCGCTCGGGCTGGGCCTGGTCGGGGTCGTCGTCTACGGCCTCCAGGTCCACCTCGTGCCCATGATGACCGACCGCGGGCTGACCTCCGAACAGGCGGCCACCCTGCTGGTCGTCTTCGGCCTCGCCTCGCTCGTGGGCCGGGTGACCGGCGGCCTCATCCTCGACCGCGTGCACGCGTCCGTCATCGGTCCGATCGTGATGATCGCCCCCATCGTGGGCATGTTCTTCCTGGAACCGCCGTTCGGCGTCGCCGCCGTCGCGGTCGCCTTCATCGGCGTCGCCTTCGGCATCGAGGGCGACCTGCTCGCCCTGCTCATCACCCGCTACCTGGGCACACGCTACTTCGGCCGGATCCTGGGCCTGGTCCAGGCCGCCTTCCTCCTGGGCAGCGCGCTGGGGCCGCTGCTCCTCGGGCTCGGGTACGACCTGCTGGGCTCCTACGACCCCGTCATCCCCGTCCTGATGGGCGTCCTCGTCGTCGGCGCGATCCTCATCGCGACCCTGGGCCGCTACGTCTACCCGGCCGTCAACGGCTTCGACCGCCTCGCCGCGCGCGACGAGCTCGCCGCCGCCGAGGTGCTGAGCGACATCGCCGAGACCGGCGACGCCCACGGCTCCCCGGACAGGCCCCGGGCCGACGCCCACGGCTGACCGGCCCGGGCCGGTACACCACCGGGCCGCCGCAGGCCCAGGGACCGCGGTCCCGCCCCGTCCGCCCGGGCCAGGACCCGTGGGCACACCCCTGACCCGGGCGGGCGGCCGACACCAGTCCTCCAAGGAGAGATCATGACCGAGCAGAGCCCGTGGCCGACGCGGCGGGCGGGGCGGTCGACCGTCCTGGCCCAGTTCGGCCACACCCGAGCCGACCTGATGCAGTGGGCGCTGACCACCGGCGACGTGCTCGCCGACGCGGTCGTCGCCGAGATGCACCAGATCGGGATGGGGCAGGCCAGGCCCGTGGTGAACCAGGGCATCCGGGAGGGACTGGCCTCCCTCACCGATCCGCCCCCGGCACTGGAGGCGCTGCTGCGGCAGACCGAGAGCGTGCCCGGCTACGTGGACGACTCCCTGCTCGACCAGGGTCCCATGCCGTTCTACACCTCGCCGCCGCCGGTGCACATCGTCGCGCTCAACGCGGGCTCCCTGATCCGGGTCTACGAGTCGCCGTCGATCTCCAAGGTGCTGACGACGACGGGACGGCTGGTCGAGTCCGCGCAGCGGCGCATCCAGGAGACCGGGGCGTGGCTCACCCAGGTCATGCTGCCCGGCGGCCTCCGCGTCGGGCAGCCGGGCTACGTGGCGACCCTGGAGGTGCGGATGCTGCACGCGCACATGCGCAGGCTCGCCCTGAACCGCGGCTACGACAGCTCGGCGGACGGCTGCCCGATCAACCAGGTCGACCTGGGGCGGACCTGGATGGACTTCACCCTGACCGCCTACACCGCCGAAGGGCTTCTCGGGTTCGGCCTGAGCACCCGCGAGCTGGCCGACCTGTACCGCTACTGGTGGTACGTCGCCCACCTGCTGGGGATCGACGCGCGCCTGGTCGAGGGGATCACGGGCAACGAGGCCGCCGCACGCCTCGACGCCGTGTTCCAGACCGTGACCGGACCGGTCACGGAGGACTCCGCCGTGCTGGCGGAGGCGACGCTGGCGTCGGCGACCTCCGCGCTGCACGGGCTGCTCAAGGTCCCGCGCGAGCTGGCACGGCCCGCGCTGAACGCGATCGCCCGCCGGATCCACGGCGACGGCATGTGCCAGGACCTGCGCATCCCTCCGGCTCCGGTCGCCGACGCGTGGCTGGGCCCGGTGCTGTCCGGGCTCGCGCTGGCGCGCGGCCGTCGCCGCCAGGACCCGGAACGCTGGCAGGCCGCGATCGAGCAGAACCTGGCGGCAGCCCGCGCTCTGGTGGCCCGGCCCGGCCAGCCGACGGCCTACCAGCGCGGCGCCACCGGGTCCGCGGACTGAGGGACCGGCGACCGAGGGACCAGGGCCGTGCCCGCACAACGGCACGGCCGGAACAGGCACGGCCGGAACCGGGACGCGGACCCTCCCGGGCAGCAGAGCCACCAGACCAGCCAAGCAGCAGAAGGAACCCGATGCAGACCAACGGCTACACGAACATGTTCTACGTGAACGGGCGCTGGATCCGCTCGCACAGTACGCGGCAGGTCGTGGTGACCAACCCGGCCACCGAGGAGAGCCTGGGCCAGGTGACGCTGGGGGACGTCACCGACGTCGAGGCGGTGGTCGACGCCGCCCGCCAGGCCGCGCCGGGCTGGGCCCGGACGCCCGTGGCCGAGCGGGCGGCGCTGCTGCGCGCCATCGCGGCCGAACTGACCCTGCGCCAGGAGGAGATCGCGCAGCTGGAGACGGCGGAGGTCGGTTCCCCGATCACCCTGTCCCGCCGGGCGCACGCGCAAAGCGCGGTCCACCTCTTCACCTCGGCCGCCGACCTGATCGAGCGGTCCGAGCCGGACGAGACCATCCCCGGCGCGACGGTGCTGCGCGAACCGTACGGGGTGGTCGGAGCGATCACCCCGTGGAACTACCCGCTGCTCCAGAGCGCGGCCAAGACCGCCCCGGCGCTGGCGGCCGGGAACACCGTCGTGTACAAGCCCAGCGAGATCACTCCGCTGGGGGCCTACGTCCTGGCCGAGGCGATCGACTCGGTGGGACTGCCGCCCGGTGTGTTCAACATGGTCATGGGTGACGGGGAGACCGTCGGAGCGCGCATCGCCGGCCATCCGGACGTCGACCTCGTGTCGTTCACCGGTTCCACCCGGGCGGGTGTCCGGGTCGCGACCGCGGCGGCGGCCACCGTCAAGAAGGTGTCCCTGGAACTGGGCGGCAAGAGCCCCGCCGTCATCCTGCCAGGCGCGCCGCTGCGCCCGGCCGTGCAGCGGGCACTGCGCTCGGGCTTCCTGAACTCCGGCCAGACGTGCATGGCCCTCACCCGGATCCTCGTCGACCGGGCACGCCTGGCCGAGACCGAGGAGATCGTCCGCGACACGGTCGCCGACTACGTCGTGGGCGACCCGACCGACCCTGACACCGAGTACGGCCCGCTCGTCTCCAAGGCGCAGCGGGACCGCGTGCGCGAGTACATCCGCCGGGGACAGCGGGAGGGCCTGCGCCTGGTCACCGGCGGCCCCGACCGCCCGGCCGCGCTGAGCCGCGGCCACTACCTGCCGCTGACGGTCTTCTCCGACGTCCCGCCCACCTCGGCCCTGGTGACCGACGAGATCTTCGGGCCCGTGCTGGTGATCCAGGTCTACGACTCGGTGCACGAGGCCGTCGACCTGGCCAACCGCACGCCCTACGGCCTGTGCGCCGGGGTGTGGGGCGCCGACCGCGCCGAGGCCGTCGAGGTGGCGGGGCGGCTCCAGGCCGGTCAGGTCCTCGTCGACGGCGCCGGGTTCAACCCCGCCGTCCCGTTCGGCGGCTACAAGCGGTCGGGGATCGGCCGCGAGCACGGACGCTACGGGCTGGAGGAGTTCCAGCAGACCAAGGGGCTGGTGTTCGGCGCCGACGCCCCGGCGGACTAGCTGACCGGACGGGACGGCTCACCGCCGAGGACACCCGTGGGAAGTGGTCCGTCCACCTACTTCTCCGGCATGTCCTTCGGCCGGTAGGAGGTGTTGACCCACACCCCCGCCAACAGGGCCGCCCCGACCACGATCAGCGCGAACGCCCACGACCCCACCGGCGCCATGGCCGTCTCGCACACGCCGACCCCCGGGCTGGGCGGCGCCTCTCCCAAGGCGAACCACGCGTAGGAGGCGTCGTCGCCGGGCGGGGTCCACCAGCCCGCCCCGCACGACCCGCCGGGAACCAGCCCGAGGGACACGCCACCGGCGATCAGAGCGGCGGCCGCCGTGCGGATGATCTGGACGGGGGACATGGATCTCCTCAACGCAGGGGGTTTCCATGTGGGACGCCCCCGCGCGCCCGCTGGTTGCCACCGCGGACGCGGACGCGGAGCCCGGGGCCGGCGGGTCCGGCAGCCGCCCGAGGCTCCCGGCGATCCCTCGGGCGGGGGCCCGCTGCCAGCACCGGACCGCTTCGCGTGTCACCGCGTGCGGGGGATCACCTCGCAGCCGCCGCAGGCGGGGACGGAGGCGTGTCCAGTCCCGGTTCCTCCCCTCGGCCGGACCCGGCCGAGGGCCCGGGGCCAGAGCCACGGTCGAGGCTCCGTGCGTCGAAGCGGTAGCTGTCGTGCTCGCGGAGCCAGCGCACGAGGGAGGCGGCGACCAGGGTCAGGATGATGATCAGCGGGAAGGCGGTCACGACCGACAGGGTCTGCAACGCGTCGGTGCCTCCGGCGGACATCACCGAGACCGACACCGCGGCGAGGACGAAAGCCCAGAGCACGCGGTTGGCCCGCGAGGGCTCGACGTCGTTCGGCAGGTCACGGGAGGTGGCCGCGCCCATGATGTAGGACGCGGAGTCCAGCGTCGTGGCCAGGAAGACCAGCAGCAGAAGCAGGAACAGCGGGGTGATGATCCAGCTGAGCGGGAACGCCTCCAGCGTGGCGAAGATGGCCGGGACCGCGCCCTCGGACTCCAGGGTGTCGACGATGGGCGCCTGCCCGCTCAGCTCGAACGCCATGCTGGAGTTGCCGAGCAGCGCGAACGAGAGCCAGCAGCCCAGGCTTCCGAAGCCGCACATGCCGACGATGATCTGCCGGACGGTGCGGCCCTTGGAGATCTTGGCGCAGAACATGCCGACGAAGGGTCCGTAGGAGATCCACCAGCCCCAGTAGAAGACCGTCCAGATCTCCTCGAAGCCGGACCCGCCGACGGGATCGGTGTAGGTGCTCATCCGGACGATGTTCTGGGCGAGCATGCCGACGCTGTTGGTGAAGGTGTCGATGACGAAGACCGCCGGGCCCAGTACCAGGACCAGGGCGCCCAGGGCGGCGGCCAGGTAGAGGTTGAGGTTGGCGAGGCGCTTCAGGCCGCGGTGCAGGCCCAGGGCGACGCTGCCCCCGAACAGCAGGGTCCACAGGCCGATGACGATGGTGTTGAGGGTGGCGCCCGGCTCGAACCCCAGCATGCGGGAGGCGCCCTCCGCGACGGTGGGCACGGCCAGGGCCAGCGAGGTCCCCGCCGCCCCGATCATCCCGAGGATGAAGAAGACGTCGATCAGGCGTCCCGGCCAGCGGTCGACGCGGTCGCCGAGCACGCCGCGGCAGGCCTCACTCAGGCGCAGGCGGCGGATCCTGCGCACGTGGTAGGCGTAGGCGAGGGCGAGGGTCGGGACGCAGAAGACCGCCCAGGCGGTGGGACCCCAGTGGAAGAGGGGGTAGGTGGCCGACCACTCGGCGGCCTCGGCACTGTGCGGTTCGAGTTGGAACGGTGGATCCACGTGGTAGTGCGCCCACTCGATGATCCCCCAGTACATGAGGCCGCCGCCGATCGCGGCGGTGAAGATCATCGCGAGCCAGGTGGGGGTGGAGAACTCGGGGCGGTCGTCGGGACTGCCCATCCTGATGCGGCCGTACCTGCTGAAGAGCAGCCAGGCCAGCAGTACCGCGAGCCCGATGACGAACCACATGTACACCCAGCCCAGATCGGACTGGAGCCAGGACAGGACGCTGCCGAGCAGGCGTTCACCCGTCTGCGGCGCGATCACGAACGGCGCGCTGAAGCCGATCACCATGATCAGCGCGGGCCAGAAGACTTTGTTGTCGATGTTCCAGCGGATGACTCGGGTCACCTCCGGGGTCGAGGGCGTGGACTATCCAGTTACTACTGTGTTGCGCTTGACTAATCAACCAGTCAGAATCGCTTCACCGCTGTTCACCCTCACTGTCATCCGCCGTCGTTCTGGAGAAAAACGTGTGGTGGCAAGGGTTTGCTGAGCTTCGGTACGACCGGGGCGACGTCTCTGTAACGAAGTGACAACCACGCCTGCGTTGCGAAAATCGCCATAGTGCTGTTACGTTCTCACCGTGAGCGACAACACGGCCGACGACGTGCGCGGCAGGGCCCGTGAGGCGATCCGCCGATCCGGTCTCTCCCAGCGGCAGTTCGCGACCGGACTCGGCATCGACCCCAGCAAACTCTCCAAGTCCCTGAACGGCACCCGGCGGTTCACCGCCCTGGAACTGGCCGCCATCGCCGACGAGACCGGGGTGACGGTCAACTGGCTGCTCAACGGCAAGGACGACGCCGAGACGGTCTCGGCGGTGCCGCGCGACTCGTCGGCGGTGAGGCCGTCGTCCGCGAGCCTGGCGGACCACCCCACGGCCGCCCGGGAGCACAACCGCAGACTCCAGATCATCGAGGCCGCGTGGACCCTCATCGCCGAACGCGGCTACCACTCGGTCCGCGTCGCCCAGATCGCCCAGGCCTGCGGGACCTCCAGCGCCACCGTCCACTACTACTTCCCGACCCTGCACGACCTCCTCGTGGAGGCGCTGCGCCACTCGGTGAAGCAGGCGTTCGACCGCCAAGTCGCGGGGCTGCACACCATCGAGGACCCCCACGAGCGCCTTCTCCAGCTCATCGAGCTCCAGCTCCCCGCCTCGGAGCGCCTGCGGCTGGAGTGGTCGGTCTGGCTCCAGGTCTGGACGGCCGCGGCGCTGGACCCCGAGATGCGGGAGCTGCACGCCGACTCCTACCTGCGCTGGCACGAGACCATCGCCCGCACCCTGCGGGAGGGGAAGGAGAGCGGAGTCTTCGTCGACTTCGACGTCGAGGAGATGACCAGGCGCCTCACCGCCCTCATCGACGGCATGGGCATCCAGGTCATGACCGGGATGCCCGGACGGTCCGTCGCCCACATGCGCAACACCCTGCGCTCGGTCATCGACAGCGACGTCCTGGGGAACCGCGACGCCCCGGGAAACAGCGACGCCCCGGGGAACTGAGACAGCCAGCACCCGCCCCGCCCTCCGCCCCCGCCCCTTGCGGAGCCCTGCCCTCGGTTCCGCACGCCCCGAACGTGCCCCACTGGCACCCGATATCCGACACCCAGCACCCGACGGCCGCACGGCCAGAGCCCGACACGCCGCACACGCACAGAGACGGAGCCCCGCCTTGAGCGACACCATGAACCCCAAACCCATCCTGACCTGCGCCCTCACCGGCGCGGGGGACACCGTCGGCCGCAGCGAGCACGTCCCGGTGACGCCCCGACAGATCGCCGCCGCCGCGGTCGAAGCCGCCGAGGCCGGCGCCAGCGTGGTGCACATCCACGTCCGCGACCCCGAGACGGGCGCCCCCTCCCGCGACAACGCCCTCTACCGGGAGGTCGTCGACCGCATCCGCCAGACCGGCGTCGACATCGTCATCAACCTCACGGCGGGCATGGGCGGCGACCTGATCATCGGCCAGGACGACCCGCTCAAGTTCGAGGAGGGCACCGACCTCGTCAACGGTCTGGACCGCCTGCCGCACGTGGAGGAACTGCTGCCCGACATCTGCACCCTGGACTGCGGCAGCCTGAACTTCGGTGACGGAAGCCAGGTGTACATCTCCACCCCGGACATGCTGCGCGCGGGCGCCAGGCGCATCCAGGAGCTCGGGGTCCGCCCGGAGCTGGAGATCTTCGACACCGGCCAGCTGTGGTTCGCCAAGACGATGCACGCCGAGGGCCTCATCGACGACCCGTCGATGTTCCAGCTGTGCACGGGCATCCCCTACGGGGCGCCGTCGGACCCCGGCGTCCTCCAGTCGATGGTGAACCTGCTCCCGGCGGGCGCGCAGTGGGCGAGCTTCTCCATCGGCCGCAAGCAGATGCCGTGGGTGGCGCAGTCGGTGCTGCTCGGCGGGCACGCCCGGGTGGGTCTGGAGGACAACCTCTACCTCAGCCGCGGGGTGAAGGCCACCAACGGCCAGCTCACCGAGAAGGCCGTCGCCATCATCGAGCAGCTCGGCGCCCGGGTGGCCACACCGGACGAGGCCCGCGCCATGCTCCGGCTCCGCAGCGCTGCCTAGTCCCGCCCCACACGAACCGCCGACCACAGGAGGAGCACGATGACGGAGAACGCGAGAACCACCCCCGAGGCCGTGCGCACGGTCGCCTGCGTCGGAGCGGGTGTCATCGGGGGCGGCTGGGTGGCCCACTTCCTGGGCCGCGGCTACCGGGTGGTCGCCTGGGACCCCGCCCCGGACGCCGAGAGCAGGCTGCGCGGACTGGTCGCCTCGGCCTGGCCCGCCCTGGAGGCCCTGGGCCTGGCCGAGGGGGCCGCCATGGCGAACCTGCGGGTCGTGGACACGCTGGCCGAGGCCGTCGCCGACGCGGACTTCGTCCAGGAGAGCGCTCCGGAGCGCCTCGACCTGAAGATCGACCTGCTGGCCGAGATCGACGCCGCCACCCCGGAGGGCGTGGTCATCGCCTCGTCCACCTCCGGCTACAGCATGAGCGAGATGCAGGTGGCGGCCCGTACACCGGGGCGGCTCGTCGTCGGCCACCCGTTCAACCCGCCCTACCTGGTGCCCCTGGTCGAGGTCGTCGGCGGCGAGCGGAGCGAGCGGTGGGCCGTCGACTGGGTCTCGGACTTCTACCGCGCCGCGGGCAAGTCGGTGATCAGCATGGAGCGGGAGCTCCCGGGGTTCATCGGCAACCGGATCCAGGAGGCCGCCTGGCGCGAGGCCCTGCACATGGTCGCCGAGGGGGAGGCGACCGTCGAGCAGATCGACCTGGCGATGACCAGCGGCCCCGGGCTGCGCTGGGCCTTCTTCGGGCCCTGCCTGACCTTCCACCTGGCCGGGGGAGAGGGCGGGATGGCGCACATGCTCGACCACTTCGGCCCGTCCCTGAAGTCCCCGTGGACCCGCCTCGAGGCGCCCGAGCTCACCGCCGAACTGCGCGACCGCATGGTCGCGGGCACGGACGAGGTCGTGGCCGGGCGCTCCACCGCCGAACTGATCGCCCAGCGCGACCGCCGCCTGATCGCGGTGGCCCGCGCGCTGGAGGAGGTCGAACGCGCGGAGGCCGCCGAGCGGGCGGGGGAGAACGCGTGAGCGCGACGTTCACCCAGCGGCTGCGTCCCGAGTGGATCGACTACAACGGTCACCTCAGCGAGGCCTACTACGTCCTGGTCTTCGGGTTCGCGACGGACGCGCTGATGGACCGGGTCGGCCTGGACGCCGCCTACCGTGAGCGGTCCGGCTGCTCGCTGTACACGGTGGAGGCGCACGTGCGGTACCTGCACGAGGTCGCCGCGGACGCCGAGGTCGAGGTCCGCACCCGGGTGATCGGTCCGGACTCGGACCGTTCGGGTCGCCCCGGCGCAAGGAAGGCGCGGATCTGCCACGAGATGCGGGTCGGCGACGTCCTGGTGGCGACCGAGGAGCTGCTGGCGCTCCACGTCGACCAGGCGCTGGGCCGGGCGGTTCCCCTTCCCGAGGAGGTCGCCGCGAACCTGGCGGCCCTCGCCGAGCCCGCACCCGACTACGCGGGCCGCGCCGTCGGCGGCGGCGCGGTGCGCTGACGCCTCGGGATCACCCCGCGACCAGTCGGGGGACGAGGTAGACGAGCTCGAAGGCCTCGTAGGCCGCGCCGATGACGAACAGCGCCAGCGCGGGCAGGCTCAGCCAGCCGGCCTGCTGGAGGCCGCGGAGGTATCCCCGACGGCGGTCGGGGGCGTCGACCGTCGCGGGGCGCAGCCAGGCCCTCCCGAGGAGGTAGGCGCCGAGCATGACCAGGGCGTAGGCCTGGAACTCGATGACGAGCGTCAGCGAGTGCGGGATCATGAGCGTGGCCGTGGCCGCGTCGACCGGGGCGAGGATCACGCCGGTCTCGTACGCCTTGTAGGCGAAGAGGGGGATACCGGCGAAGGGCACGATCATCGAGGGCAGCATGATCCTCAGCACGGCGACGGTCAGCACGTTGACGCCGAAGATGGTCAGACCGAACAGCCAGGGCTTGGCGAACAGTGTCCCCACCAGGTCCGCCGTCCCGTCCTCCTGCTGGGAGCCCACCTGCGCGGCGTTCAGTTCGGGGAAGGCCAGGGCCGCTCCCACGCCGATGAGGAACACGCCGTAGGCGATCGCGTTCATCACGAGGTAGGCGCGAAGGTTCGCGCGGATGATCTGGAAGGGCTTGCGAAGGTTTCGCACGTGTCTGTCTCCGTGTTCGAGAGGGCTGAGGAGCCGTTGGGGCTCCCGGTACTCGGCGCTGCGCCGCCGGAACGCGCGCCTCGCCGCAGAAGTGTCGAAGCGCGGGGCGGTCACGCGGTGCGCGGCCACGCGGTCAGTGCTCGGGGCGCGGAGCCTCGTGTCGCACGCGGACCACCCCTACTCCAGGCCATGCCCCCGGGGCAGGGTCAATCTCGGATCGTCCCGCCGCGTCGGCGGTCAGCTGCTTCCGTCCAGCAGCGCGTTCCAGCGCAGCCGCGTCGCCCGCTCCACGCTGGAGGTCGAGGCGCAGAGCCCGAGCGCCACGTTGAGCCAGAGCGGCAGGTCGACGGGCGAGGTGAAGGTGCCGAAGCGCTCGGCTACCGGAGGCACGTGCGAGACCCCTTCGACGACCTGCGGGACGACGAGGACGATCGGCACGATCAGCAGGACCAGCGACACCACCCTGATCAGGCGGCTCAACGCCGGGTGTTCGCGGTCGAGACGGGCGCGACGACCCTCCGCCGAGCGTTCGTCCGGAACGAGCTGGCGCACGTCGCCCTCGGCGGTCACGTGGTGGCAGCGTTTGAGCCCGAAGGCCGTCGACTCCACCTCGATGACTCCTCCCGGCACCGGGAAGACCGCGGGGAGCCTGGACTCCAGGTGATGCCTGCCGTCCAGGTAGAGGTGGGCCTTGCCCTTGCCGTCCTCGGTCATGACCTGCTGCCAGTAGGGGACGTCCACGGTGTAGACCACGCGGCGTCCGTCGCCGTCGGTCAGGGGGAGGTGGAACAGGGCGCGGGAGAGCGGCTGCCACCAGCGGAAACGCTTGAGTGGACGGCCGTTGCCGCTCCTGATCCGCTTCGCCGCCTCGTGCTGCCTGCGTTCCTTGGTCACTTCGGGCTCCCTGTCCTTTCGTGAAGGCCGGTGGCCGACCTGGCGCGGAACCGGGACCGCAGCATGCTGGTCGCGGCTGAGGGCGTACCCGGTCTGCGGTAGCGGACCGGTCACGATCGGCACTCGCCCCCATTACAAAGGCTGCCCTCGGGGCAGGGTCAAGCGTGGATCGCGCCGCGCCGGACACGGCGGGCGAACGGGGGGCGCCGCTTGACCCTGCCCCCGGGGCAGGGTGTGGACTGTATGTCCGCGTGGGGCGTAGGGCTGCCCGCAGTCGCGGCGAAAGAGGAGGCATCGCGTGGCCTGGAGTACTCAGCAGATCGCCGAACTCGCCAACACGACGGTGAAGGCCGTCCGGTACTACCACAAGGTCGGCCTGCTGGACGTGCCGGAGCGGACGGCGAACGGATACAAGCAGTACCAGGTCTCACACCTGGTCCGTCTGCTCCAGATCAAGCGGTTGAGCGATCTGGGCGTACCGCTGTCGGAGGTGGCGTCGATGGGGAGGGCGGACGAGGACCCGGACGAGGCGATCCGCGTGCTGGACAAGGAGCTGGAAGCGACGGTCGACCGGCTCAACCGCGTGCGGGCGGAGCTGGCCGTCATCCTGCGCCACCGCGCACCGGCCTACGTTCCCCCCGCCTTCGCTCCGGTCTCCCGTGAGCTCTCCGACCGGCAGCGGTCGTTGCTGATGGTCTACTCGACAGTTCTCAGTGAGGAGTCCGTCGAGGAGTTCCGCGAGCTGATCAGCGACCCCGACGACACGGAGGAGGAGTTCGAGGCCCTTCCCGCGGACGCGGACGACGCCGCGGTCGACCGCCTCGCCGCGCGCATGCTGCCGGTAATCCGCAAACGGCGCGAGGAGAACCCGTGGTCGGCCGACCCCGCGGTCGACGCGCCGGGCGGTGCGGAGCACGCCGAACGGACGATGGCCGAGGCCGTGGTGCAGTTGTACAACCCCGCGCAGCTCCGTGTGCTGAAGCGTCTGAACGCCCTCCTCCAGGAGGAGGCCTCGGAGGCGGGCGGCGAAGCGCCCTGACGCGGCGGCGGCCTCGCGGCAGCCGGCGACGGACAGGGCGGGCCCGCCGGAGGACCTGACCCGCACCTGGCGGTGAGGGTCAGGCGTCGTCGAGGTCGACGGTGGGCAGAGGCTTGACCGCCGGACCGTTGAGGATGCCGCCGTCGGTGTCGTACCGGGAGCCGTGGCAGGGGCAGTCCCAACTGGTCTCCGCCGCGTTCCAGGCCAGTCGGCAGCCCATGTGCGTGCAGTTCAGGCTGACGGCGTGGAGTCTGCCCCGCTCATCGCGGTACGCGCCGACGGAGTCGCCGTCGACGTCGATCACTCCGCCCTGCCCCGGGTCCAGGTGACGGCCGTGGTGGGGACGCAACCGGCCCACGTGTCCGCCGACCATGTCCGCGCCGACCTTGAGGTTGTCCTTGACCAGCCGTCCCACGGCCTTGGCGTCACCGACGCGGGTCGCGTCGAACATCGGCAGCCAGGGGTTGTCACGGCCCTGCAGGAGGTCGCTCAGGATGACGGCGGCGGCGGTGCCGTTGCTCAGACCCCACTTGTTGAACCCCGTCGCTACCAGGATCCGGTCGTTCATCGGCGAACGACCGATGTAGGGAACCTGGTCGGCCGTGGTGTAGTCCTGGCCCGACCAGCGGTACTCCACCGCGTCCACGTCGAAGGTGGACCTGGTCCACCGCTCCAGGTCATCCCACTTCGCCTGTGTGTCCTGCCCGGTGCCGGTTTCGTGACCGCCGCCCACCACGATCAGCCCGTTTGACCCGCGGTCGAGCCACGGCCGGGTGGACCTGCTGGGCGAGTCGACCGAGATCGCCATCTCCTGCGGTGCCGGACCGCGGAGCCGGGCCGCCAGCCCGAAGGACCGGAAGGGGCGTGTCTTGGCGAAGTACCCCCCGATCATGTTGATCGGCAGCAGTGTCGCCACCACCACGAAGTTCGCGCGGACCGTCGCGTCCGCGGTGCGCACCCGCACGGTGCCGTCCCGGTGCTCCTCCACCTCCGACACGCGGGTGTGCTCGAACACCCGCCCACCGGCCGCTGACAACGCGTCGGCCAGACCGGCGACATACCGACCCGAGTGGAAGTGCAGTTGGTGGTCGAACCGTACCGCCGCCTCGATCTCGAAGGGCAGGTCGGTCGTCTCCACCAGTGACGCCGGAAGGCGGAGGCGTTCGGCCGCGGCCACCTCCTCCTCCAGGGTCCGGCGCTGGCCGGGGTCACGGGTGTAGGCCAGGGCGGGTGCGCGGGTGAGGTCGCAGTCGATGCCGTACTCACCGGCCAGCTCAGCGACCAGTTCCACACCGGCCTGGTTGGCGTCGGCGTACACGCGGGCCCGCTCCTGGCCGTACCGGTCGATCAGCCCCGCATAGACCAGCCCGTGCTGGGAGGTGACCTTCCCGGTGGTCTGTCCTGTGGTGCCCTGTCCCAGGCGTCCGGCTTCCAGCACCGCGACGCTTCCAGCACCGGACCGCCGCGCCAGCAGTGCGGTGGTCAGCCCGACGAGGCCGCCTCCCACCACCGCGACATCGACCTCCAGGTCCTGGTTCAGACGGGGAAACTCCGGTCGGCCCTCCACGGCCGTCCACACGCTCCTGTGCTGCATCCTTCGCCCTCCCGGTCGAGTCCACTGGTGCCGATGCCCTCATGGACCGGAGTCCGGGGCGCCCCCGTCAGCCCGACGCCCTGACCTGGACGCCGTCGATCCCCATGGAACTGACAGTGCCTACACCAGTACCCAACGTTCCCGGCCGTTACCGCCGAAACTCCGGGCAGGACACAGCCCCAGCGGTCCTGGTCGGTGCCAGGGCTGTTTGGTGCGGACCAGGAACTTTCCACAGGATTCGCGGAACGGACGGCGAAGAGGGAGAGTGGCCCGTAGTTTTACACTTTCTGGAGTGACAGCGCTTTGGTGCTCGGTGAGTTATTTGAGTCTGTTGGGGTCTATGGTGCTGTTGTCTGTTTCTGAAGAAGTTGGAAAAACGGCTGCTTGCCACTGGTAAGTTCGCAGGTCGTTGACTGTGCTCCCCGCGCACGCGGGGATGGTCCCGCGTGCGTGCTCCTGACCCGCGATCAGGCTCAGTGCTCCCCGCGCACGCGGGGATGGTCCCGTGTGCGCCATCAGTCCTCACTCTTCAGTTTCGTGCTCCCCGCGCACGCGGGGATGGTCCCTGAGGGAAGAGAGGGAGCAGTGAGCGAGCGACGTGCTCCCCGCGCACGCGGGGATGGTCCCGGCCGGGGCGTACCGGGCGGCTTCTTGCCCTTGTGCTCCCCGCGCACGCGGGGATGGTCCCCATGGCAGAGCTGGACATCGAGGACTACCCGGGTGCTCCCCGCGCACGCGGGGATGGTCCCGGCCAGTGGTCCGAAGCCGCAGAGGAGTTCGAGTGCTCCCCGCGCACGCGGGGATGGTCCTCGCGCCTACGGCCAGAATCGGCCCCGTGCTCCGTGCTCCCCGCGCACGCGGGGATGGTCCCGCCATGCGCGCCGGAGGCCGCACGGCCCGGTAGTGCTCCCCGCGCACGCGGGGATGGTCCCACCTCGCGCCGGTACCCGCGCACCTGCACACCGTGCTCCCCGCGCACGCGGGGATGGTCCCGACTGCGCCATGCGGGTCTTGTTGGTTTCCCAGTGCTCCCCGCGCACGCGGGGATGGTCCCGGCGGAGCATCCGGCTACTGGATCTCCGCCGCGTGCTCCCCGCGCACGCGGGGATGGTCCCCAAGCTCTCCGCCGCTGAGCAGCGCCAGCAGGGTGCTCCCCGCGCACGCGGGGATGGTCCCAGCGCCCTCATCGAGGAGGCCGCCGCCCGGTAGTGCTCCCCGCGCACGCGGGGATGGTCCCGCAGAGGGCACCGAAATGTCCGATCGGATAGCGTGCTCCCCGCGCACGCGGGGATGGTCCCGGAAAACCGCTCGACGGCTTCGCGGCGTCCTGACACAGTGGCGCACCATGACGAATTCCGAACTGGTGACCGCCGCGGACGTGCGGCTCATGCAGGGCCTGGCGCAGCGCGTCACCGCCACCCGCCCGGACCTGGTGAACAGCGACGCCTCGTTCGGTGAGCTGGCCTGGAACTGGGGGAGGGGGCACGTCAACGACGGCGCGACCTGGCCGCGTCGGCTGTGGTTCTCCGGCGGGGAACTGGTGGCGTGGGGCTGGGTCCGCCTGCCGCGCCGGGTGAGGCTGAGCGACGGCTTCGTCAGGGATGTCACCGGTGCCTATCTGATGTACCAGGTCCACCCCGACCACGCCGGGCTGGTGGACGAGGTGATCGACTGGTACGACGCCACCGCGCCGGGCCTGGAACGTACTGTGTTGCCGGGCGCCGAAGACGGGTTCGCCCTGGAGCGGTGGGCGGCGCACGGCTATGGGACCGACCCGGACCCGCTCGGCGACAACGGCTCCTGGGCCCAGCTCAACGAGCGCGACCTCACCGACGTGGAAGAGCCGGTGCTGCCGGACGGGTTCCGGTTCCGCGCCGCCGACGAGGCCGGACCGGAGGCCGCTGTCCGGGCCCATCTGGACGCCTGGGCCCCCTCGGCGTACACGACCGAGGCCTACCAGGGCGTCCGGCGGACGGCGGGGTACCGAGGCGACCTGCACGTCCTGGTGGAGGCGCCGGACGGAACGATGGCGTCCTCGACGGTCATGTGGCTCGACGAGGCCAACAGAACCGTTGAGTTCGAGCCGGTCGGCACGCATCCGGACTACCGGCGCCTGGGGCTGGCCAGGGCGATGCTCCTGCACGGGATGCGTCTGGCGAGGGGGGCCGGGGCCACGCATGCGACGGTCGCCTGCCTGGGCGCGCCGGGGCACCCCGAGGCGCGCGGACTGTACTACGGCGTCGGGTTCCGGATGCTCACGCGGGACGCGCCGCTCATCAGGACCACGGCCGCAGAGTGACGTCCGTGGCCTCCTGGGACAGGAGATAGGCGTGT
This sequence comes from Nocardiopsis synnemataformans DSM 44143, assembly GCA_000340945.1. GTDB lineage: Bacteria > Actinomycetota > Actinomycetes > Streptosporangiales > Streptosporangiaceae > Nocardiopsis > Nocardiopsis synnemataformans. Next base: position 29,621 of record ANAW01000085.1, read on the forward strand.
GATCCCAGGTGACTCCGGGTAGGGGCGGGCCAGTAATCCGACAGGGAGGAGAACCGGACATGAGCGTTCCGGAGGAGTCCAGGCCCAAGACCACGGACACCGACCAGGTCGTCGACGCGGATCACAGCGACGACGCCCGCGAGCCGGACACCCGAGGTGAGCTGGAGGCCGAGCTCCAGGACAGGATGGCGGAGCAGGACCTCAGCCGCGAGGACTTCGGTACGGAGTGAACCGGCTACGGTCCCGGGGCCGCACCGCCCAACGGCGGTCCCGGGACCGCCCCTGCCCGCGCGGCAGCCGTACGGGGTCCCCGCATGAGCGATCCCTCCGCGCGCACCGCTCCCGAACCCCGTGATCCCCTCACCCTTCTGCGCCCGCGCGCCAACCGGAGCGAACGCGGCAGGAAGGTCTTCCCCGGCGTCCAGCAGGGACTGCTCCTCGGCTTCGTGGCGGGTCTCGCCGACGTCCTGCGGCGCGGGTCCGACCCGTGGATCTCACTGGTGTACGGGACCGTCATCGGCACGTTCTTCGGCTCGTTCATGGCCTTGGCCGCCACTCCGCCGCGTCCGCGGGCGTCCCGCGATCCGGCGGTGGAGGCCGCCATCGCTCCCGAGGTCCCGCGCACCGCCACGGACCGACTGATCATCGGCCGACCCGGCGCCGAAGCCAACCGTGTGGCCGCCCTCCCGGCCGAGCAGGTGCTCAGCGCTCCCTCCGCGAGGATCCCGGCGGCGGTGGCTTTCCTCGTCGGGGCCGTCTGCGCCCCGGGCGCCCTCGCGCTGCCCTCCGGCGAGGCACCGGACTTTCCGCACGCCCTGTTGGGGACGGTCGCCCTCGCCTGCGCCCTGATCCCGTGCCTCATGCTCCCGGTTCAGGCGCTCCACCGGCGACGCAGCGGGGAGTGCCCGGCGCGGCACCACACCCCGTCCGGCCGCGGCTGACCCGGAATCCCTCCCGGCCGCGAACGCCCCGAGCCCTCGCCCCGTCCGATCACGACTGGTCCGAGGCCCCGTCCTGGACCGCGCGTCGGCCCCGACCGTCCCCGCCCGCGGACGGATACGCTGTCCCGGTCCGCGCGAGGCGCGCGCGGACCCGCGAGCAGCGAAAGCGAGACGATGAGCCCTTCGATCGCCACCAACACCCGCGTCGACCTCGACGGCCTGCTGGAGTTCGTGCGTCCCCGCCACCACGCGCTCCTCATCACCCGCCGCGCGGACGGCGAGCCCCAGGCCTCCCCGGTGACCTGCGGCGTCGACACCCAGGGCCGGATCGTGGTCTCCACCTACCCCGAGCGCGCCAAGGCCCGCAACGCCCGGCGCGACCCCCGGGTCAGCGTCCTGGTCCTCTCCGACGACTTCGACGGCGCCTGGGTCCAGGTCGACGGCGACGCCGAGGTCATCGACGGGGAGGAGGCGGTCGAGCCCCTGGTCGAGTACTTCCGCGTGATCTCCGGCGAGCACCCCGACTGGGACGAGTACCGCGAGGCCATGCGCCGCCAGGGCAAGTCCCTCGTCCGCGTCACCCCGAAGCGGTGGGGTCCGGTCGCCACCGGCGGTTTCCCCGCCGACCGGGTCTGAGCCGCCCGTCGAGCCTTGGCCCACCCGCGCCGGGCCTTGGCCCGCCCGCCGAAACGCCGAACCGCCGCGCCGCCCGGGTCACCGCCCCGCGGGCGGCGGTCTCCAGTCGTCGTCCGGAGGCGAACCCCCGCGGTCGGGCGGGTCACCGCCCTCGGGCGGCGGCTTCCAGTCCTCACCGGACGAGGCGTCCGCGGTTCCCTCCCCGGGCCGGGCGGTCCCCAGGCCGGGCATGCTGCCCCTGTCCCAGCCGGTCGGGTAGCGCCTGCCCTCCGGCCGCTCCTTCCAGTAGTCCGGCGAGCGCACGGCCTCCTGCTTGCGGATCGTGTCTCTGCGGATGATCCACAGCACGAGGAGGATCACCCCGATCGGGATGACGAGGGCCATCAGGATCCCGAACAGCCCGCCGAGTGTCGGCCACTCCATCGCCTTCCTCCTTCAGCTGGGGACGCGGCCCCTCACAGGGCCGCGAGAAGCTCACGGCACGCGCACTCGCAGCGGCGGCACGCCTCGGCGCACACCCAGCAGTGCTCGTGCTGGGCGGCGTGCCGGTCGCACTCCTCGCCGCACAGGCGGCAGGCCTCCGCGCACGCCTTCACCAGCACCCGGACGAGGGCGTCGTCCTCCCCGGTCCGGCGCGAGAGCACCCGCTGGGTCGACTCGCACACGTCGGCGCAGTCCAGGTCCAGGCGCACGCACGCGACCAGCTCGGCCACCGCACGCTCGCCCAGGCAGGAGTCCGCGCACAGCACGCACGCCTGCGCGCACGCGCCGCAGGCCTCGATGCAGGCCCGCACCTTCTCCTCGATCCCGTCGCCCCGGCGGTCGGAGCGGGTGTCCAGCATCTGTTCGACGACGCTCATGTCTCCTCCTCGAACGTTTCCGGTCCGGATCCAGGGCGGATCCGGACCGGGGCTTCAGAGCGAGAACCGCAGTGCGAAGTGGTTCAGCGAGGCGGGAAGGCCCGACGCGGGCAGCGGGCCGCCCGCGTCCACGCGGGCCAGGTTCCGGCCACGGAGCAGGGCGCGCAGGAACAGCGACATCGTCAGCGGCACCAGGTCGCGTGCCGCGCACCCGGCGGGGCCGTAGCTGAAGGGCACGATCCCCGGCTCCGCCTCGGCGCGCCCGTCGAGCCAGATCCCGGGCTCGAACGCGTCCGCGTACGGAAGCCGTGAGGAGTCCCGGTGGAAGTAGGAACTCGCGATGAGGAAGGCCGTTCCCGCCTCGAACACCTCCTCCCGCCAGGCCGTCTCCCGTGTGCTCTCCCGGATCACCATGAGCGTGGTCGGCCACAGCCGCACCGACTCGCGCACCGTCGCCCGCAGCAGCGGCAGGTCGAGGCCCTCGCGGCCTTCGGCCTCCTCGCGGGCCGCGTGGGCGCCGGGGCTGAGCGAGGTCAGCAGCGCCAGCGAGCGGAACGCGGCGATGGCGGCCGCGTCGAACGCGAACAGCCAGTGCGCCACCTGGTCCTCCGGCCGCACGTCCGCTCCGCCGCCGTGGGGGCACCCGGCGGGCGACTCCGCGGCGGCTGCTCCCGCGACCAGGCGTGCGGCGAGGCTGCCCGGTTCGGCGCGTTCGACGTTGGCGCGCACCCGCCCGAGGAACTCCTCCCTCGCCGCGCGGTCGGCCGGGGCGACGTAGGCCCAGTTCGCCCGTGAGCGCAGAACGTGCAGGAGTTCGGTCGTGCGGCGGTCCTCCGCGGCGAACGAGCCGAAGACCACGCGCCGGGCCATGGCGTGGAAGGAGTCGGCGAACCTGCGCCAGTCCAGCACCTCCCCGTCCCGCAGGGCCAGCCTGAGCGCCAGCGCCTCGTCGTCCGCCTGCCCGGCGACGACGTCCCCGTCCGGGTGGATCGTCTGGCCCGGCACCAGGGCGTCGACGTTGGCCGCGCGCCGCCCGGGCCGGGCGTCGTGGTCGGAGATCAGCACCCCGTGCGGCTGGAAGTGGGAGAGCGCGCCGCGCTTCTCCATGCCGCCGGGGGAGAAGGGTTCGGGCGTCTCCCGCAGGAGTCGGCCCACGTCCTCCGCGGACAGGACCAGGGCGAGCCGCCGCCCCGCCAGGCGCAGCGGCAGCGGGGCGGCNGCAGGCCGCGCAGGAGCGAGACCGCCCTGCGGTCGGCGTCCAGACCGGCGACCAGTCCCGTCATCAGCGGGCGGCGCACGATCACGCCCCGCGCCAGGTTGGGCAGCAGAACCGAGGACAGCACGCGTGCCGTCTCCGCCGCGGTGGGGCGGCGCGCCCCCCGACGGAGTTCCGCTTCCGGCCGGGACCCCGCGTCCTGTGGCGGGTGCGCCCCCTGTCGCCGGTGTGCCTCCTGGTGTTCTGTGGGCATCGAGACCGTCCCCTCGATCGGTTCGCTCCGGTGGGTTGCTGTTCCCGGCCCCGGCCTCTCATGCGCCCCGTGAGCCCCGGCCCGGGTCCCCTACTCCGTCCCCTGCCCCGGTCCGGGCGTGTCCGAACAGGGGCGTACGGGACTTCTGTGGCTTTTGGGGTCACCGTGCGACGTCCGGGCCCCGGAACCCGCGGTCGGGCGCGTCCTGTTCCCCCAGGGCCGGGGCGTCCCCGCACACACGGGCGCCCCCGATCAGGCGCCCGGCCAGCACGGCGGCCTGCGGGGCGTCCCCGCACACGCGGGCGCCCCGGTCCTCACCGGACCGGGGCGCACGCCGTTCCCCGACCGCGCACGGCCGCGGGTCACCGGCCGCGGATCACAGGTGGTCGCGGGGCAGCGTCTCCGTCCACTGCCGGGAGAAGACCCGCTCGTCGTTCTCGAAGGCGTCCAGCGTCGCGTACACCCGGAACTCGGTCTCGGTGCACTCCATCGACGTGTGGGTCTCGGTCCGGGTCCGCCACCCGTCCCGCGCGAAGCGCATCGTCCACGTCGACTCGCCGCGCGCGGACGTGAAGTCGCCCGCCACGGACTCGTAGTACTCGTAGGCGCGCCGCCCGACGTCCAGGTCGATGTCGTCGAAGTGCAGGATGCCGCCGTCCTTGACGATCTCCAGAGCCGACCGGGTGTCCACCAGGTCCCTGTAGACGGTCCAGCTGTGCTCCGGCTTCTCCCGGCGCGTGGTGGAGATCTCCGGCGCCGACTCCGGCTCCCCGAAGGGCCGCGGGTTCGGCTCGTCGGCGTCCGAGTGCGGGCGCACCGGCAGCAGCAGCCTGCTGTTCTCCGGGTGCACGGTCAGCAGGGCGGGCTTGGGCGGCGGCCAGGCCAGCGGCCAGTAGGAGGTGGACAGCGACAGCCGGATGCGGTGCCCCACCGGGAACGCCTGCGCGACACCGTTCATCGTCACCCTCACCCGGTAGATCTCACCCGGTTCGAGCTTCTCGGGGTGCTCGTGGCTGTCGCGGTGGGTGAGGTTGAGCAGCCCGTAGGTCACCCGCGTGGCGCTGCCGTCCGGCGCGACGTCCACCAGCCTGGCGGCGACCATGGCCACCGGCTCGGTGACCGACACGTCCAGCTCCACCTCGGCGGCGCCCAGGATCTCCACGTCCTCGGACAGGACGTCGCTGTCGAAGACCAGGGAACCGCCGTCCTCCTCGCGCTGGTCGTAGGGCAGGTCCGGCGGGGCGTTGTAGGAGGCCCACTTGCCCGCGAACTGGCCCACGGTCAGCGGCGACCGCACGGTCAGCGACTCGGAGTGCACCTCCTCGCCGGGGCGGCCGATCCGGTACTTGGCCAGCGGGTAGCCGCGGTACTCCACGCTCGGCGAGGGCCACTCGGCCTCGCGCACCCACCGGCCGGGGCGCTCGGTGTAGGCGGTGGAGGGGGCCACGCTGTCCTGCATCCACGCCCACAGGGACGGGCCCTCGTCGACGCCGTTCTCCCTGCCCTTGAGCCAGCGGTCCAGCCAGCGCACGACCTCCTGGAGGTAGCCGATCGCCGGGCCGGGGCTGCCCATGTGCGGGTAGCGGTGCGACCAGGGGCCGATCAGCCCCCGGCTGGGCGCCTCCAGGTTCTGGAGCAGCCGGAAGACGGCGTTGGAGTAGCCGTCCGCCCACCCGCTGGAGGCCAGCACCGGGCAGCGCACCTTCGCGTAGTCCTCGCTCACCGACGCGTGCCGCCAGTAGTCGTCGCGCCGCTGGTGGCGCAGCCACTCCAGGACCCACGGCTCCGGGGC
>ANAW01000086.1:0-3887 GCA_000340945.1 Nocardiopsis synnemataformans DSM 44143
GGTCCGGCGGGCAGGTGCCCGCGGCGAACATCGTCCCCGCCTCGGCGAGGTTGTCCGACAGCAGGCAGCCGCCCATGTAGTGGAAGTCGTCGCCGTACCGGTCGTCGGTGAAGGAGCTGATGACGATCGCGCCCAGGCTCGGGGGCTGGCGGGCCGCCACCTGGAGCGCGGCGAACCCTCCCCAGGACAGCCCCATCATGCTGGTCTGCCCGTCGCACCAGGGCTGCTCGGCCAGCCAGGCCAGCACCTCCTCGGCGTCCAGCTGCTCGCGCTCCAGGTACTCGTCGGTGAGCACGCCCTCGGAGTCACCGGTCCCCCGCAGGTCCACGCGGACGCAGGCGTAGCCGTGCCCGGCGATGTAGGGGTGGTGCATGGAGTCGCGTACCGACGTCAGGTCGCGTCTGCGGTAGGGGATGTACTCCAGGACCGCCGGGACGGGGGACACGTCGGAGGAGGTCGCCCGCCACACCCGGGCGGCCAGGTGCACACCGTCCGACATCGGTATCCACAGGTGCTCGTCCTCCTGGACGGCGTTGGGCAGGTTGTTGACCACGTGCATGGACCGGGGCCCCTCCTAGTTCTCGGCCAGCTTGTCCTTCGACCCGTCTTCCTCCTCGAACTCGAACACGAGCTCCTCCACGCAGCGCTCGTACTTGGCGCGCATCTCGGTCTCGTCCTCGGCTCCGATGGTGACCTTGAGGAGCTCGTAGCTGTAGCTGTCCTGGGCGTTCATGTCCGAGAGCCGCTGCCCCTGCTGCGGCACGACCTCGACCGTCACACCGGGCAGGGCCTCCTCGAACGCGGCCACCTCCTCGGGGGTGGGCACGCGCACGGCCACGCCGTCCTCGAAGCGCCGGTGGTACCACTCGGCGGCCACCCGGTAGTCGCCGCGGGCGTTCTCCTCCAGGGCCGGGTCCTGCCCGAAGGCCAGCTTCAGCATCCGCTCGTGGTTGGCCACCCCGTCCACCAGCTCGAAGAGCTCGGCGTGGGACTGGGAGTGGCGCGTGTTCACCTCCAGCAGGCCCAGGTTCTCCTCCACGGGGTCGTAGAAGAACTCGACGCTGAACGTGGAGTTGTCCATCCCGACCTGCTCGATGACCTTGACGGCCACCTCGGACATCCACCGGGAGACGTGGTCGGGGAGGCTGGAGGGGTACTGGTGGCGCAGGAACACCGAGCTGCCGGGGTAGTCCACCGAGTCCAGTGCGCCGTAGACCACGACCTCGCCCTTGTACACGTAGCCCTCGACGGCCGCCTGCACGCCCTGCATCGCGGCCTCGGCGAGGGCCGTGCGCCCGCCCACGGAGGAGACCTCGGGGGGCAGTTCCACCATCTCCAGGATCTGCTCGAAGGGGCGGCCGATGCGGTCGACCCCGTCGCGGAGCAGGGTCACCGCCTCCTGGAACCCCTCGTCGTCGTCGACCTTGTAGGCCAGCTCGGAGGAGGCCGACTTCACCGGCTTGAGCCACATGGGGTAGGTCGGGCTCTCGGGCGGCGGGGGGTTGTCCTCGGACAGCTCGACGAGACCGAAGGCCGGGTACTCGTCGATGACCTTCTGCTGTTCCAGCCTGCTCCAGTACTTGTGCTCACACTTGACGAAGGATTCGAGGGAGGCCGAGGGGAGACCGCGACGGGAGCACAGGATCGGCACGAACAGGGTCACCGGGAAGTCCCAGTAGCCCACGATCGCGTCGACGCTTCCGTCGAAGTCGTCCAGGATCCTCTCCGCCTTGGCCAGTAGTTCCTGGATGTCGACCTCGCCGACCTGGAGCTCCTCCAGGTTCAGCAGCTGGTGGAACTCGCAGTGCTGACCCGTGGGGGTTCTGCGCAGGATCTCCAGGTTGTGCTCGTCCAGGCCGACCACGAACACGTTCTTCACGGTTACCTGCACCGCCTTCCTCTTCTGTGCTTCTCGGAGCGGGGATGCGTACGCATGCGCCTAACCCGTGACGGGTGCTCCAAACGCGGGCGTGTCACGTCTCACGCCGCGGAAGCGCTGGTCGTCGCACCGGGACGGCGCGCGGCGCGGCAAACGTAGGCCCCGCCGCGGACGGTCGGAGGTCCGCGGCGGGGCCGGTGGGGTGACGCGCGGGGTGTGTTCTCCCTGAGCCTCAGCCAGCAGCTCACCGACCCAGGGACGTCAGCGCGCGGACCGGGTACCCCGTGACCCGCTCCGAGCCCCTGCTGTCAGCGGGCGCGGGGGGCGTACCGGTCGATCTCGGCGAGCTCCCCGGCGTCGAACTCCAGGTTGGCGACCGCGGCCACGTTGTCCTCCAGCTGCGCGACGCTGCTCGCGCCGATCACCGCCGAGGTCACCCGGCCGCCGCGCAGCACCCAGGCCAGCGCCATCTGGGCCAGCGACTGCCCGCGCCGCCGGGCGACCGCGTCGAGCCCGCGCACCCGCTCCAGCACCTCCTCGGTGATGCCCTCGGCGTTCAGGAACGGACTGCTCCCGGCCGCCCGCGAACCCTCCGGCACACCGTGGAGGTAGCGGTCGGTCAGCAGCCCCTGCGCCAGCGGGGAGTAGGCGATGGAACCCGCGCCGACCTCGTCGAGCACGTCGAGCAGCCCGTCCTCCACCCACCGGTTGAACATCGAGTAGGAGGGCTGGTGGATGAGCATCGGCGTGCCCAGGTCGCGCAGGATCGCCGCGGCCTCGCGGGTCTGCTCGGGGGAGTAGTTGGACACGCCCGCGTACAGGGCCTTGCCCTGGCGCACCGCCGTGTCCAGCGCGCCCATGGACTCCTCCAGCGGCGTGTCGGGGTCGGGCCGGTGGTGGTAGAACACGTCCACGTACTCCAGGCCCATGCGCTCCAGGCTCTGGTCCAGGCTGGACAGCAGGTACTTGCGCGAGCCCCACTCGCCGTAGGGGCCGGGCCACATCAGGTACCCGGCCTTGGTCGAGACCACGATCTCGTCGCGGTAGCGGCGCAGGTCCTGGGCCATGACCCGCCCGAAGTTCTCCTCCGCCGAGCCGGGAGGGGGACCGTAGTTGTTGGCCAGGTCGAAGTGGGTGATCCCCAGATCGAACGCGCGCAGCAGGATGGCGCTCTGGTCCTCGATACCGCGCTCGTGGCCGAAGTTGTGCCACAGCCCCAGGGACAGGGCGGGCAGGCGCAGGCCGCTGCGGCCGCACCGCCGGTAGGGCATCGTCTCGTACCGCTCGGGGGCGGCGACATAGGTCATGGGTTCTTCCTCGTTCCGTGGCTGTGCACCGGGTCGACCGGCGTGCGGAGAGTACAGCGCGCGGGGGAGGCGCACCAGCGGCGCCCCCGCACCGGCGGTTCGGGGCGGCCCGGGACCCTGTCGACCACGGCCGCCCCCGTCCTCCCGCATGCGCGGGGGAGAGCCCGCCGCCGGGAGGCCGGAGCCCTTCTCCGGTGCCGCCAGGCCGTGGCCACCTGCGGTTTCGCGTGGTGGCTCACGGGTAGCCGTACGCCTGTCACCCCGGTTCCGTACAGACAGAAAAGGGAGTGAACGTCGATGCACCACGAGACCCAGCCCCCGATCGAGGGCTACGAGGGCCTTCCGCTGGGGACGCTCCAGCACCGTGTCCGCTCGCTCGACGCCGACCAGATGCGCCAGCTCATCGGCTACGAGTCCGACCACGCCAACCGGATCAACGTCCTGGAGATCCTGGAGCACCGCCTGATCGAACTGGAGCAGGGCGCCGAACCCTCCGGGGGCGCGCAGGACTTCCAGCCCGAGCGCCCCGGTCCGCCCACCGGCGGCTCACCGGTGAGCGAGAGCACCGCCGCTCCCGCGTCGAGCCCGCCGCCGCACGGAGTCCCCAACCAGCCAGCCAAGCCCAAGGGCGACTACCAGCCCGGCGGCCAGTGAGGCGGCCCCGGTCCCGCCGGGACACGGGACGCGGTGCGGCGGGACCC
>ANAW01000087.1:0-9875 GCA_000340945.1 Nocardiopsis synnemataformans DSM 44143
CCGGGGGCGCGGACCGGAGCGCGGCCACCGGCCGTTTTCGCCCCGCCGCCTCGGGTAGCCGTACACCCACATCCCCCTGGAACGCTTCTCTTCGACGCACAGGGAGTGACATGGCGCTGGCATCCACCGCGGGCCCGGCCCGCGGCCACGGCGGACGGGGCGGCCGGTGATCCGCGGCAGGGCGCCCCTGGTCCTGGCCGGTGCGGGCTGGGCGGCGTCCCGACTCCGGGACAGACGCGACCGGTGGGACGAACCCGAACCGCGGCGGCGCCGCCGACGCGGCGGGACGCTCCCCTGGATGGCGGCCGGTGTGGCGCTGGGCCTGGGCGCCGCGGCGCTGACCGGTGCGCGGCGGCCCGCCCTCCTGGACGGCAGGGTCGCGCTCATCACCGGCGGTTCCCGCGGGCTCGGGCTCCAGCTGGCCCGCGAGTTCGGCCAGCGCGGCGCGTCCGTCGTGATCTGCGCCCGCGAACAGGACGAACTCGACCGGGCCGTGGCCGACCTGGAGGAGCGGGGCGTGCGGGCGCGCGGCGTCCGGTGCGACATCCGCGACCCCGAGTGCGCCGAGGACCTGGTCGAGGAGGCCACCGCGGCCTTCGGCCACCTGGACTTCGTCGTCAACAACGCGGGCATCATCCAGGTCGGGCCGCACGAGACGCTCTCGGAGAGCCACTTCCGCGACGCCATGGAGACGATGTTCTGGGCGCCGCTGCGCATCTCCCGGGCCGCGATCGGCCCGCTGGAGCGCACCCGCGGCTCCCTGGTCACCATCACCTCCGTCGGCGGCCACCTGAGCGTGCCGCACCTGCTGCCCTACTCCTGCGCCAAGTTCGCCGAGGTCGGCCTCTCCGAGGGGCTGGGGGCCGAGGTCGCGCGCCGGGGCGTGCGGGTCACCACCGTGGTCCCGGGCCTGATGCGCACCGGCTCCCACAAGGCCGCCGTCTTCTCCGGCGACCCCGAGCACGAGTACACCTGGTTCTCCCTGGGCGCCGGGCTGCCCCTGGTCTCGGTGAGCGGGGAGCGCGCGGCACGCCGGATCGTGGAGGCGGCCGCGCGGGGGCGCAGCTACCTGGTGCTCACGCCACTGGCCCGGGCGGCCATCGCCGCCCGGGGGCTGTGCCCCTCCTTCGTCCAGGGCGCCATGCGCGTCATGGACCGGGTCCTGCCGGACCCGGGCGGGCCGGTGGAGCACAGGCCCGGCCGCGAGGCGGACGACACCGTGGTCAACCGGGTGCTCAAGCTGCCCACCGCGCTCAACGAGCGCGCGAGCAGGCGCCTCAACCAGAGGGACGACGAGGGCGGCGGCGCGTCCGGGGACCGGAAGCCGGGCGCGGACGGACCGGAGGGGCCTGGGCCGGACGGACCGGGAACGGGCGGGCCGCGCGAGCCCGGACGGTGAGCGGAGGCCGCCGCAGCGAACGGTGACCGGCGATCGCGAATCGGGGGGACACACGACGTGACGCGTTTCGGATACTTTCTCGCCAGTGAGGAGCACGGGCCCCAGGAGCTGGTCCGCCAGGCGCGGGCCGCCGAGGAGGCCGGGTTCGACTCCCTGTGGATCTCGGACCACTACCACCCCTGGCTGGACGCGCAGGGGCAGAGCCCCTTCGTGTGGTCGGTGGTCGGCGCCATCGGGCAGGTGACGTCCCTGCCGGTCACCACGGCGGTGACCTGCCCGACCACGCGCGTGCATCCGGCGGTGGTCGCGCAGGCCGCGGCGACCGCCGCCGCGATGGTCCGGGGCGGGTTCACCCTGGGCGTGGGCACCGGCGAGGCCCTCAACGAGCACATCCTCGGCCAGCCCTGGCCGCCCGCGGCCCGGCGCCTGGAGATGCTGGAGGAGGCCATGGAGGTGATGCGCAAGCTGTGGACCGGCAAGCTCGTCACCCACCGGGGCCGCCACTACGAGGTGGACACCGCGCGCCTGTACACGCTGCCGGAGGAGCCGCCGAGGATCTACATGTCGGCGTTCGGCCCCAAGGCCACCGGGCTGGCGGCCAGGGAGGCCGACGGCCTGATCCAGGTGGCGCCCAGCGACGAGACGGTCCAGAACTTCCGCGCCGAGGGCGGCGACGGCAAGCCCGTCCAGGGCGGGCTCAAGGTCTGCTGGGCCCCGAGCGAGGCCGAGGCCCGGCGCGTGGCGCACGAGCGCTGGCCCAACGAGGCGCTGGCGGGCGAGGCGCCCCAGCTGCTGCCGCTGCCGCGCCACTTCGAACAGCTCACCCAGGGCCTGGTCACGGAGGACATGGTGGCGGAGGAGATCGCCTGCGGGCCCGACCCTGAGGTGCACGTGGCCGCGATCCGCCCGTACCTGGAGGCCGGTGTGGACGAGGTCTACGTCTGCCAGGTGGGCGACGACCAGGACGGCTTCTTCGCGTTCTACGCGGAGGAGGTTCTGCCCCGGCTCCGGGCCGGGGCCTGACGAGCGGTGCGGTGCGCGGGCGGCAGAGTCCGCGGGCCGCACCCGTGAGGAGAACAGATGCACACCCCTAGCCGTGACGGCACCCTGCGCGAGCCGGATCCGATGCCGCCGGACCCGTTCCCTCCGACCCCGATGCCGCCTCCCTCCCCGCCCGAGCCCGTGCCCGAGCCGGTACCGGTCCCCGAACCGCCGGGTCCGGAGCCCCAGCCCGAACCCGCCTGAGACACCCGCCGGACCTCCGCGCGGGTATGCCCGTGGGGCGCGCACCGCTGGTGACCCGCGCGCCCCGCGGGTTCGCCGTGCGCCGGGGGCGCCGTCCACCCCGTGCGAGCCGTCCCGCGCGCGTCATCGGACGGGACCGCTCGTGGGGCCGGTGGCGGGGGGAGCCGTTCGCCGGAAGGGGCCGCCCGTGGAACCGGTGACCGGGGAGTCGATCACCGGACGCCCGGCGTGACGTGTGCGACGCGTGCACGAAAGCGAATCCGTTGCGTCAGGGGGATTGTCCCGTGCGTGATGATCGGCCTAGGTTGCACGGGAAAGACTCCTTCCGGTTCGGACCGCCCAGCCGGGCGGCGCCGGGCCGTCATCCGCTGGAGGAACCACAGTGGCGCAACCCCCCGCCCCCGCCCGACGGCGTCCCGCCCCGATCCGCACCGCCCTCGCGGGCGCGCTCCTGCTCGCCCCCCTCGCGCTCGTCACCGCGCAGGGCCCGGTGGCGGCCTCCCCGGCCGCTCCCGCGACCCCCGCCTCCGCGGTGACCGAGGCACCGGCCCGGGCCGCCGCCAGCCCCGTCGAGGCCCACGGCCAGCTGCGGGTCTGCGGCCTCAAGCTCTGCGACGAGAGCGGCGACACCGTCCAGCTCACCGGGATGAGCTCCCACGGCCTCCAGTGGTATAGCGACTGCCTCACCGACGGCTCCCTGGACGCGCTCGCCCACGACTGGAACGCCGACGTCATGCGCGTGTCCATGTACATCCAGGAGGGCGGCTACGAGACCGACCCGCGCGGCTTCACCGACCGGGTCCACGAGCTCATCGAGGAGGGCACCGCGCGCGGCATGTACGTCATCGTCGACTGGCACATGCTCACGCCCGGCGACCCGAACCACAACACCGACATGGCGCGCACCTTCTTCTCGGAGATCGCCTCCGTCCACGCCGACAAGGACAACGTCCTCTACGAGATCGCCAACGAGCCCCACGGGGTCTCCTGGGACGCGATCCGCGGCTACGCGGAGGAGATCATCCCGGTCGTGCGCGCCGAGGACCCCGAGGCCGTCGTGCTCGTCGGCACCCGCGGCTGGTCCTCCCTCGGCCTGTCCGAGGGCTCCGACCACACCGAGATCGCCGCGGACCCGGTGGACGCCGACAACGTCATGTACGTCTTCCACTTCTACGCCGCCACGCACGGCGACTTCCACCGGGAGGGCCTGCGGGCCGCGGCGCAGGACCTGCCGCTGTTCGTCACCGAGTTCGGTACCCAGGAGGCCACCGGCGACGGACCCAACGACTTCGCCTCGGCCCAGGCCTACCTCGACCTCCTGGCCGAGGAGCGGATCAGCTGGGTGAACTGGAACTTCTCCGACGACTTCCGCTCCGGCGCGGTGTTCGAGCCCGGTACCTGCGCCGCCGACGGGCCCTGGACCGGAACCGAGTCGCTCAAGCCCGCGGGGGAGTGGATCCGCGACCGCATCCGGGAGAGCGGGATCGCCCCGACCGACCCCACCGACCCCACGGACCCGACGGACCCGACCGACCCGGACGGGTGCGAGACCCCGGCCTGGTCCTCGGGCGAGGTGTACACCGGCGGCGACCAGGTCAGCCACGGCGGACGCCTGTACCGGGCCCAGTGGTGGACGCGGGGGGAGGAGCCCGGGACCACGGGCGAGTGGGGCGTCTGGAGGGACGTCGGGGCCTGCTGACCGACGCGCGGGGGCGGGCCGGGAGACCCGCCCCCGCGCTTTCCGAGCTGTCACGAGCGGTCGCCGCCGACCGCGACGGACCCTGACACGACACGCGTCGGCCGCCTGCGGTCGGCGCATTTTCGCATGTCAGCGGAGCGGGCTCGCATTGACGGTCTTCTTCGGTCCCCGGTCATGTTTGACACCACCCCATCGTTGGTATCTACTTTCCATATAGAAAGTAGATACGGAAGAGGAGATGGACATGAGCCACAATCCCGAGCTCGACCAGGTCGCCGACGCCCGCCGCAAGCTCGCCGCCCACGCCGACCTGCCCGCCGCCTACTGGGTGTTCTTCGCCTTGGCGAGCGTGCTCATCGCCGGCCTGCCGATCTGGTCGGCGCTCCTGCCCGGCAGCGGCCCCTACTTCCAGTGGGCCATCTTCGGGCTGGTCGTGGCCGCCACGGCCTACTCGGTCATCCAGCGCCGACGCAGCGGCGTGTACCTGCCGCGCCGCATCACCTCCTACCCCGGCGCCCGGCTGATGTGGATCGCGGCCCTGGCCGTCACCGGCATCGGCTTCCTGGGCATCAACGCCCTGGTCGACAACGGCCTCATCGGCTTCGCGCTCGCCGCGCTGGTGCCCGTCGCCGCCCTCGTGCTCGCCGGACAGATGCTGGTCCGCTCGGCCATGCGCCGCAGCATCGAGGACGGACGGGTCACCCCGTGACCGCGCTGCACCGCCCCGACGGCGGCGCCCCCCAGGGGGGCGCCGCCGGGCGTCAACCGATCCTGGAGACCGGCCCGCGCCTGGCGATGTGCGCGCTGTTGCAGAGCGCCGACTGGGTCGACTTCGCCACCGTGCGCAACCTGCTCGGCGTGAGCGACCCGATGGTCTCCAAGCACAGCCGCACTCTGGAGGACGCCGGACTGCTCGAAGTGCGCAAGGGAGCGGTGGGGCGCCGGCCCAAGACCTGGTTCCGCCTGACCCCGGTCGGCCGCGCCGCTCTCCAGGGCCACCTGGCCTGGCTGACCGGCCTGGGCTCGGCGATCGACCAGGAACCCTGAGACCAAGGAGGGGACTTCCGTCCGGGGTCCGTCCACCGAGAACACGAAGTGCCGCCTGCGCCGAGCGCGGGCGGCACTTCGTCGTCTCCGGGGGAGACCGGGCCGTCACCGGAGCCCGGCCGCCGTCGTGGGGACCGCCGCGTCAGGAACCTGCCCAGTGGACTGGCCGGAAACGTTCCTGATGGGTCAGGAGTTCTCTGACCTGCGATGATCTTGTACTTATAGCGAGTCTCGGCCTCCCAACCTCGCTATAAGTACAAGATCACGGCGGAGGGGACGGGTTCCGGTCCGCCCCTGTGGTCGCGGCGTCAGTACGACTGCACGGTGGAGATGCGCAGCTCACCCTGCTCGTCCACGTCCACCAGGACGTGGTCGCCCGCCACGACCTGCTGGTCCAGCACCATGCGCGACAGCCTGTTGCCCACGTTGCGCTGGATGGTGCGTGCCAGCGGCCGGGCGCCGTAGGCGGGCTGGTAGCCGCGCTCGGACAGCCACCCCACCGCCTCGTCGGTGAACCGCACGGTGATGTCCTGCGCCTTGAGCCGCTCCTCGGTGCGCTCCAGCAGCAGCCGGGTGATCCGGCCGAGCTGCTCCTCGCCGAGCTGCTTGAAGACGATGACCTCGTCGATGCGGTTGATGAACTCGGGGCGGAACTCCTCGCGCAGCCGCCGCATCACCCGCTGCTCGGTGTCGGGGTCCATCTGGCCGTCGGCGGTGAAGCCCATCGGCGCGCCGCCGGTGATCGCCTCCGACCCCAGGTTGCTGGTCATGATGACCACCGTGTTGCGAAAGTCCACGGTCCGCCCCTGCCCGTCGGTCAGGCGGCCGTCGTCCAGCAGCTGGAGCAGCAGGTTGAACACGTCAGGGTGGGCCTTCTCCACCTCGTCCAGCAGCAGCACCGAGTACGGGTGGCGGCGCACCGCCTCGGTGAGCTGGCCCGCCTCCTCGTAGCCCACGAACCCCGGAGGCGCCCCGGTCAGGCGGCTGGCGGTGTGGCGCTCCTGGAACTCGCTCATGTCGACGCGGACCATGGAGTCCTCGGACCCGAACAGGGCCTCGGCCAGCGCCCGCGCCAGCTCCGTCTTGCCCACGCCGGTCGGGCCCAGGAACAGGAAGCTGCCCACCGGCCGGTCCGGGTCGCCCAGACCGGCCCGCGAGCGGCGGATCGCCTCCGAGACGGCCGTGACCGCCTCGTCCTGGCCGATCACCCGCTCGTGCAGCACCTCCTCCAGGTTGACCAGCCGGTCCCGCTCCTCCTGGGTCAGCTGGGAGACCGGGATGCCGGTGCTGCGGGAGACCACCTCGGCGATGTCGGCGCTGGTCACCTCGGGAACCGACGAACCGGTTCCGCGCGCCTGGTGGATCGAGCCCCTGGCGGCGGCGATCTCGTCGCGCAGCGCCGAGGCGCGCTCGTAGTCCTCCTGCTGGACCGCCTTCTCCTTCGCCTCCTCCAGGTCCTTGAGCTTGCCCTCCAGCTCGCGCAGTCCGGAGCTGGAGGACTTCAGGCGCAGGCGCACCCGCGCGCCCGCCTGGTCGATGAGGTCGATGGCCTTGTCGGGGAGGAAGCGGTCGGTGACGTAGCGGTCCGACAGCTCGGCCGCCGCCACCAGGCTCTCGTCGGCGAACCGCACCTGGTGGTGGGCCTCGTAGCGGTCGCGCAGCCCGCGCAGGATCTCGACGGTGTCCTCCACCGACGGCTCGGGCACCTGGATCGGCTGGAAGCGGCGCTCCAGGGCCGCGTCCTTCTCGATGTTCTTGCGGTACTCGTCCACGGTGGTCGCGCCGATGATGTGCAGCTCGCCGCGGGCCAGCGCGGGCTTGAGCATGTTCCCGGCGTTCATGGACCCCTCGGCGGCACCGGCGCCGACGATGGTGTGGATCTCGTCGATGAAGACGAGGAGCTGGTCGGACTGGGCGCGGATCTCGTCCACGATGGCGTTCAGGCGCTCCTCGAAGTCGCCCCGGTAGCGCGTGCCCGCCACCACCCCGGCCAGGTCGAGCTGGACCAGGCGGCGCCCGAGCAGGGTCTCGGGGACGTCCTCGTCGAAGATGCGCTGGGCGATGCCCTCCACGATCGCGGTCTTGCCCACGCCGGGGTCGCCGATGAGCACCGGGTTGTTCTTGCGCCGCCGGGCGAGCACCTCGATGCACTGCTCGACCTCGTCGTCGCGCCCGACCACCGGGTCCAGGCGGCCCTCCCGGGCCAGCTCGGTCATGTCGGTGCCGTACTCGTCCAGGGTCGGGGTGGCGGAGGGCTCGCCCTCGCCCTGGTCGGCGGCGGGCGGCGGCCCGGCGGCCTTCTGAAGCGACTGCGGGGTGATCCCCGAGCCGCGCAGGAGCTGGCCGACGGCGCTGTCGGTGTTGACCGCCAGCGCGAAGAGCAGGTGTTCCGGAGTGATGCTGGAGCTGCCCGTGGCGCGCGCGATCTGGAGGGCGTCGAGGAGGGCGCGCTTGGCGGCGGGGGTGAGCCGGGCGGAACCGCGCACCGACCTCGGGGTCTGCGACACCGCCTGCTCGATCACGTCGATGATCTGCTGGGTGTCGGAGCCGCTGTTCTGCACCATCTCCCGCGTGGGCGGGTAGCGCAGCAGCGCCCACAGCAGGTGGACCGCGTCGACGTCGGCGCCACCGGCCTCCAGGGCTCGGCGCACCGCGGCGTCGGCCACCTGCCGGGCCTCGGGGCTCATCAGCTTGGACAGGTCCACGCGGCGGACCGGCCCCCGGGCCCCCAGGAAGCGCGCCAGGAACTCGTCGAAGGAACCCGGGTCGCTGCCGCGGTCGTCGGGAAGGTCGTGTGTCATGTCGTCTCGTCCCCCGTGCGTGCGGTAGTGGCTCGTTCACTCTAGGTGAGCATCCGGAGTTTGCTCGGTAGCGGTCGTCGGTGTGGGGGCCGAACGCGCGCGGGGGCGGCCTGGCGGGCCCTCCCGCTGCGCCGGACGCCCCCACCGGGGGCCGCGTCGGGCCAGGTTGTCCTCCGCCCCGGCCCGCTACCCGGCCCGGCGCGCGGGTAACACCCGGCGCCCCCGCGCCTTCGCATCGCCGTGTCCGCAGCGGCTGCGGTGTGCCCTGCGGCACTCAAAAAATAATTAATTACTATTTATTCTTGACGTTACCTGAGTCACTCTGGCATGCTCTCCAGCAGTTGAGGAAGGCGTCCGCGCAGGTGAGCGCGTGCGCCCTACGCCAAGGAGGACCTCATGGGCAGACGACCGCCGCGCCCCCCGGGCCGCGCGCTCGCCGCTCTCACCGCCGCCCTGTGCGTGCTGCTGCTCGCCGGATGCGGCGCCAGGCTCGGCGAGGACGGCCGCATCGGCGTCGTCTACATGGACGCGCAGGGCTTCTACGCGGGAGTCCGCGAGGGCATGCAGAACTACGCAGAGGACTCCGGACGCGAGCTCCAACTGCTGGAGCTCAACGCCCGCGGCGACGCCTCGGAGGAGAGCACCTTCGTGGACGTCGTCTCGTCGGCCGACGTCGACGCGCTGGTGCTGTCCCCGGTCTCGGCCACCGCCTCGGTGCCCGCCGTGCGCTTGGCGCACGAGAGCGGGATCCCGGTGATCTGTTACAACACCTGCATCGAGGACGAGGCCGCCAGGGAGTACGTGACCTCCTACATCCTGGGCGACCCCCACGAGTTCGGGCGCCTGCTGGGCGACGCGGCCGCGGCCCACTTCGAGGACGAGGGCGTGGAGGACCCCAAGATCGCCGTCCTCAACTGCGAGTTCGTCGAGGTCTGCGTGCAGCGCCGGGAGGGCTTCGAGGAGGCGCTCTTCGACCGTCTGCCCGACGCCGAGATCGTCGCCAACCAGGAGGGCGCCACCATCGACGAGGCCGTCAACGTGGGCGAGCGCCTGCTCACCGCCCACCCCGACCTCGACGCCTTCTACGGGGAGGCGGGCGGCGCCACCATGGGCGCGGTCCGCGCCGTGACCAACCGCGGCCTGGCCGGGGAGGTCGTGGTCTTCGGCAGCGACATGTCCACGGACGCGGCCCGCGCGCTGTCCGACCACCGCGTCCTCAAGGCCAACGTCGACATCTCCGGGATCGCGGTCGGACTGCTGGCCGGGGAGACGGTCGAGCGCATCATCGCGGGCGAGGAGCCCGAGGAGTTCGTCACCGAGGCGCCCATCGACCTCTACACCACGCCCGAGGACGGCGAGGAGTGGCTGGAGGAGCACCCGGACGGCATTCCCTGATCCGGGCGCCGAAGCACGCCCGCCCCCTTCGTCCCACCTGTGGAGTACCCATGAGCGACACCTCCGCCGCGCCCCCGGCCGACACCGAAGTCGTGGCCCGCGTCCGCGGCGCGACCAAGAGCTATCCCGGCGTCCGCGCGCTGGACCGCGCCGACTTCGAGATCCGCGCCGGAGAGGTCCGCGCGCTGCTCGGACGCAACGGCGCCGGAAAGTCCACCCTGATCCGCCTGCTGTCCGGCGTGGAGGCGCCCGACGAGGGCGAGATCGAGATCGGCGGGCAGCCGCCCCG
>ANAW01000088.1:0-4349 GCA_000340945.1 Nocardiopsis synnemataformans DSM 44143
GACCAAGCTCGGCGTGGGCACCGTCTACCAGGAACTCAGCCTGGTCCCGGAGCTGTCGGCGGCCGAGAACCTCTACCTCGGCACCTGGCCCAGGACCGCGGGGCGCATCGACTACGGCCGGATCAGGGCCGGGGCCGAGGAGGTCTTCGCCGAACTCGGCGTCGCCATCTCCCCCGACGCCCGGGTCGGCGAACTGCCCCTGGCCCAGCAGCAGCTCGTGGAGATCGCGCGGGCCTTCCGCGCCCGGCCGCGGCTGCTCATCCTCGACGAGCCCACCAGCGCGCTCGCCGCCGGTGAGGCCGAGACCGTCCTCAAGGCCGTCGAGCGCGTGGCCTCCCGCGGCGTCGGCGTCGTCTACGTCAGCCACCGCCTGGACGAGATCCGCCGAGTCGCCGACACGGTCACGGTCATGCGCGACGGCGCCGTCGTGGAGACCACCCCGGTCCGGGGCGCCACCACCCGGCACATCGTCTCCCTCATGCTCGGGCACGGCGAGACGAACGAGGACGCGCCCGTGCGCCGCACAGCCGCCTCCGGGACGCCGCTGCTGTCGGTCCGCGACCTGGCGGTGCCGCCCAAGGTCGACGGCGTCTCCTTCGACCTGCACCCCGGCGAGGTCCTGGGCCTGGGCGGCCTCATGGGCTCGGGGCGGACCGAGATCCTGCGCGCGCTGGCGGGCTTCACCCCCTCCCGGGGGACCGTGGAGGTGGACGGCTCGCCGGTGGCCCGCCCCACCCCCCGCGCGATGAAGCGCCTGGGCGTGGGCATCACCCCCGAGGACCGCAAGGGAGAGGGCGTCGTCCCCCTCCTGGGCGTCTCCGAGAACATGGTCATGACCTGGTACGGGGGCGCCTCCAAGGCGGGGACCGTGCTCCCCTCCCGCGTCTCGGGCATCGGCCGGGGCCTCATCGACCGGCTCTCGATCAAGGCCGCCGCGACCGACACCCCCATCGTCAACCTCAGCGGCGGCAACCAGCAGAAGGCCGTCATCGGCCGCTGGCTGCACGCCGGAAGCCGCATCCTCCTGCTGGACGAGCCCACCCGCGGCGTGGACGTCGAGGCCAAGGCCCAGATCTACGCCATCGTGCGCGAGCTGGCCGAGCAGGGGGCCGCGGTCCTCTTCGTCTCCAGCGATCTGGAGGAGCTGCCGCTCGTGTGCGACCGCGTGCTCGCCCTGCGCGGAGGACGGCTGCAAGGCGAGTTCACCGGCGACGACATCACCCTGGACAACATCATGGCCGCCGCGATGGCGGCGTGAACGGCGAGGTAAGAGCAATGACCACCACCACCAAGGTCACCGGCGAGGCGGTCCCCGCCCGCGGCGACCTCATCGGCCGCTACGGCCACCGCCTCAACGAGATCGGCCTCCTGGCCGCCATCCTGATCCTCTACGTCGTCCTCGGACTCTCCGCCTCCGGGTTCCTGAGCCTGGACAACCAGCTCGGCCTGCTGCGCAACGCCGCCACGATCGGCATCGCGGCCTGGGGCGTCACCCTGGTGATCATCGCCGGGGAGATCGACATCAGCATCGGCCCGGCCGTCGCCTTCGCCTCGGTCATCGTGGCCAAGGGCGCCACCGAGTGGAACCTGGGCGTGATCGGCGCCATCATGCTCACCCTGGCCATGGGCGTGCTGTGGGGCGCCCTCGCCGGATGGCTCCGGGCCCGGTTCAACGTGCCCTCCTTCATCACCACGCTGGGGCTGTGGAGCGTCCTGGGCGGCATGGCGCTGTACATGACCGACGCGCTCCCCGTGCCGCTGCCCGAGAGCGGCCTGCTCGACGTGCTCGGCGGTTCCGTCCTGGGCGTCCCGACCGCCGCGCTGGTCATGCTCGTGCTCTTCGCGGTCTTCGCCTACGTCGCCAAGTACACCGCCTACGGCCGCTCCGTCTACGCCACCGGCGGCAACGCCGCCGCCGCGCAGCTCGCCGGGCTCAACGTGGCCCGGGTGCGCGTCCTGCTGTTCGCCACCACCGGCCTGCTCTCGGCCATCACCGGCGTGCTGCTCGCCGCCCGCCTGGGTTCGGGCAACGGCGGCGCCGCGGCGGGGCTGGAGTTCGACGTGATCGCCGCCGTGGTCATCGGCGGTACCGCCCTGGCCGGTGGACGCGGCTCGCTCGGCGGCACCTTCCTCGGGGTCGTCTTCATCACGGTCATCGCCAACGGCCTGGTGCTGCTCGGCGTCAACTCCTTCTTCCAGGACGTGGTGCGCGGCCTCATCATCGTGGGTGCCGTCCTGATCAACGTCGTCATCAGCAGGCGCAGCACCACCAACCGGCTCGCCTAGCCGTTCCGAACGGGGGAACCACCACCATGAACACCACGGCCGCCGCCACCGCGCTTCCCGAGACCATGCGCGGGGTGCGCCTGCCCGGGGACTCGACCGCGGTCCTGGACACCCTGCCCGTGCCCGAGCCGGGCCCCGGACAGGTGCTGGTCCGGGTCGGCGCCTCGGGCATCTGCGGCAGCGACATCGGCTTCATCTACCACGAGCACAAGACGCACCGGGGGGTCGAAGGCCCCGCCTACCAGGGCGTCGTCGCGGGCCACGAGCCCTCGGGGACGGTCGTGCAGGCCGGTCCGGGATGCCGCAGGTTCGGCCCCGGCGACCGGGTCATCGTGTACCACATCGCCGGGTGCGGGCTGTGCGACAACTGCCGCCGCGGCTTCATGATCAGCTGCACGGACCCCTCCCGGGCGGCCTACGGCTGGCAGCGCGACGGGGGCCACGCCGAGTACCTGCTGGCGGAGGAGGCCACCTGCGTCCCGCTGCCCGACGAGCTGTCCTTCGTGGACGGCGCGCTCATCGCCTGCGGGTTCGGCACCGCCTATGAAGGGCTGCGCCGCATCGGGGTCAACGGCGACGGCGACCTGCTCGTCGTGGGCCTGGGCCCGGTGGGGCTGGCGGCCGGGATGATCGGCCGGGGCATGGGCGCGGCCCGCGTGATCGGCGTCGAGCCCAACGAGCGGCGCCGCGAGTGGGCCGCCACCCTGGACGTCTTCGACGCCCTCGCCTCTCCCGAGGAGGCGGCCGGGGAGATCGCCCGGGTCACCTCCGGCAGGGGCGCGGCCACGGCCGTCGACTGCTCCGGGTCGCGCGCGGGCCGCTCCCTGGCGCTGGAGGGCGCGGCCGAGTGGGGCCGGGTCTCCCTGGTCGGCGAGGGCGGCACCCTGGAGACCGAGGTGTCGGACACCCTCCTACACAAGCAGCTCACCCTGTACGCCTCCTGGGTGACCTCGCTGCCCGCCATGGCGGAGCTGTCGGTGAACCTGGTGCGGTGGGGCCTGTCCCCGGAGCGGGTGGTCTCCGACCGCTTCGACCTCGCCGAGGCCGACGCCGCCTACCGCCTGGCCGCGGGCGAGAGCCGGGGCAAGGTGTGCCTGGTCAACGGAGCCGAGCGGTGAGCCGCCCCGTCGAGGTGCGGCGCGACGCCTCCGGGGCGCACGAACTCGTGGTCCTGGACAACGGCGTGCTGCGGCTGACCGCCGCCCCCGCCCTGGGCGGGCGGCTCCTGTCCGTGCGCCACCGCGGCCGCGAGCACCTGTACCGCAACCCCCGCCTGCTGGGCGGGGACCTCCAGCCGGTGGAGGGCGTGGTGCTCGGGCCGGTGGACGGACCCATGAGCGCGTGGAACAACGTCGGCGGCGACAAGACCTGGCCCGCGCCGCAGGGGTGGGACGGCCCCGGCGAGTGGGCCGGGCCGCCCGACCCGGTCCTGGACTCGGGTACCTACACCGCCGAGACCGCGACCGGTCCCGACGGCTCCGCCGTGCTCACCCTCACCAGCGGGGACGACCCCCGCTCGGGGCTGCGGCTCACCCGCCGCCTGACCCTGGCGCCGGACAGCGCCGCCTACCGGCTGGACCTGGAGGCGGTCAACGTCTCCGGCGCCGCGCGCCGGTGGGCGCTGTGGAACGTCACCCAGCTCGACGGCGGTCCCGGCGGCCCTGGCGGGTCTGATGGTCCCGGCGGGTCTGGTGGGGCCAGTGGGTCAGGCGAGTTCGATGGAACCGGCGAGCCAGGCGGATCTGCGGCTTCTGGTGAGACCCGCGGGCCAAGCGGGTCCGCTGGACAGCAGGACGGGGCCCGCGGGGTCTACGTGGGCGTGACCGGACCGGGCCCGCACACCGTGCCGCTCGTCGCGGGCAACGGCCGCCCCCGGGTGGTCGTCCACACGCCCTCCGCGGTGCGGGTCCCCCTCCAGGACGTGGTCGGCAAGGTCGGCTTCCCCACGGCCTCCGGATGGCTGGCCGACGTGGGCGCCGAGGGCACCCTCACCCAGCGCTTCGCGGTGCACGAGGGGGCCGAGTACCCGGACGGCGGGTCCAGGGCCGAGGTGTGGCTCCCCA
>ANAW01000089.1:0-22349 GCA_000340945.1 Nocardiopsis synnemataformans DSM 44143
TGTGCCCGGTCGACCGCGTCACCGAGGTCGAGGCGCTGGGACCGCTCACCGACCTCGCACCGGGACAGGCCACGGCCCTCAGCGTCGAGTTCGGCTTCGGCTCGGGCACGGGGCCGGTGGCCGAGGTGACCCCCGACGGCTTCTGGAGCGAGGAGCCCCGCTGGGGCGCGCGCGAGCCGGGAGGGCGGCGCCTGACCGGGGTCTTCACGTCCACGCGCCCGGGCACGCTGGTCCACCGCGCGTCCGGCCGCACGGTGGCGCGCACGCGCCCCGGTCAACCGGCGCGCTTCGACGTGCTGGTCCCCGGACCCGACAGCGGGCCGGACACCGACACCGCGCCCACCGTCGTGTTCGCACCGGAGGAGAACTGAGCCCCGGGGCCCCGGCAGGGGGAGGGCGCCCACGGGGGACGCGGGGGCGCGCGGGCACGGGCCGCCCCCCGACGGGGCCCCGCAGAGCAACGACCGCCCCCGGCCGGGCCGGGGACGCAGCAGAGGACGGAAAGACATGACACACACCAGGCACCACGGAGTCACCGCCGTGGTCACCGGCGCGGCCCGGGGCATCGGGGAGGCCACCGCCCGCCGTCTGGCCGCCGAGGGCGCCTCGGTGGTGCTGACCGACCTGTCCCCGCGCCTGGAGGAGGCCGCCGAGCGCATCCGCGCGGAGGGCGGACGCGCCCTGGCGGTGCGGGCCGACGTGAGCGACGAGGCCTCCTGGGACGGGGTCGTGGCGGCGGCCCGGGACGCCTTCGGACCGGTGGGCGTCCTGGTCTCCAACGCCTACACCTTCGAGCAGGCGCCCGCCCACGAGACCACGCTCGGCTCCTGGGAGCGCCAGCTCGCCGTCAACCTCACGGGCGCGTTCCTGGGGGTGCGCGCCTGCCTGGACGACCTCTCCGCCAGCGGCGGCAGCGTCGTCGTCACCTCCTCGGTCCACGCCTGGTTCGGGCTCCCGGGCCGACCGGCCTACGCCACCACCAAGGGCGGGCTCACCGCCCTGACCCGCCAGCTCGCCGTCGAGTACGGGCCGCGCGTGCGCGTCAACTGCGTGCTGCCCGGCCCCATCCTCACCGCCGCCTGGGAGGACGTGGGCGAGGAGGACCGCCGCGACAGCGTCGCGCAGACCGCGGCGGGCCGCTTCGGCGACCCCGACGAGGTCGCCTCCGTCATCTCCTTCCTCGCCTCCGCCGAGGCCTCCTACGTCACCGGCACGAGCCTGCCGGTCGACGGAGGGTGGAGTATCTACAAGGCGTCGTCGTGACGGGACGCCCGGAACGGAGGAAGTGATGGCGGCCTACTCGGGGCGCGGTGTGCACGGCCAGACGGTGCGGTTGTTGGGAGAACGCGTGCTCTCCGGACGGATCGGCGAGGGGGAGACGATCGACCTGGCCGCGCTCAGCGGCGAGCTCGACCTGAGCCTCACCGCGATCCGCGAGGCGATCAAGGTCCTGGCGGCCAAGGGGCTGGTCGGCTCCCGGCAGAAGAAGGGGACCTTCGTGCGCCCCCGCGGCGACTGGAACCTGCTCGACCCGGACGTGGTCCGATGGCGGATCGCCGCGGGCGCGGGCGACGTCTTCTTCGGCGAGCTGGCCGAGCTGCGCGACGCCCTCGAACCCGCCGCGGCGCGCCTGGCCGCGCGGCGCCGCACCGACGCCGACGTCGCCGAACTGCGCGCGGCGCTCGCCGACATCGCCGACTCCGGCCACGGCCCGGCCGAGGAGGCCGCGCGGGCCGACCTGCGCTGGCACCGCGCACTGCTGGCGGCCACGCACAACGAGCTGTTCACCCGCACCGACGTCTTCTTCGCCGCGGGCCTCTCCGAACGCGACCGCCTGGTCCACGGAGGCGCCCACGACGACCCGGTGCCCACCCACGGCGCGGTCACCGAGGCCGTCGCCGCGGGCGACCCCCGCGCCGCCGAGTCCGCCATGCGCTCCCTGCTGGAGCAGGCCAGGGAAGACCTCCTCCGCGTCACCGAGGACGACGCGGCCGTAGACGATCTGGAGAGATCTCAGTGAGAATCACCCGTATCGAGACCTTCCTGGTCCCGCCCCGGTGGCTGATGTGCCGGGTGGAGACCGACGACGGCGTCGTGGGCTGGGGCGAGCCCGTGGTGGAGGGGCGCGCGGAGACCGTGCGCGCCGCGGTCGAGGAGCTGTCCGAACTCCTCCTGGGCCAGGACCCCGCCCCCATCGAGTACCACTGGCAGCGCCTCACCAAGGCCGCGTTCTACCGGGGCGGGCCGGTCCTGTCCAGCGCGGTCGCGGGGCTCGACCAGGCGCTGTGGGACATCGCGGGCAAGCGCCTGGGCGTCCCCGTGCACCAGCTCCTCGGCGGCCCCGTCCGCGACCGGGTGCGCGTGTACGGCTGGGTCGGCGGCGACGACCCGGCCGAGCTGTCGGACGCGGTCGCGGCCCGCGTGGAGTCCGGGCTCACCGCCGTGAAGATGAACGCGTCCGGGGTGATGGGGCGCTCGGCCACCGTGCGCGAGATCGACGGCGTCGTGGAGCGCCTGGCCGGGGTGCGCGACGTGCTCGGCCCGGACCGGGACGTGGCCGTGGACTTCCACGGCCGCTTCAACGCCGCCACCGCCCGCAGGGTCCTGCCCCTGCTGGAGCCCCTGCGCCCCATGTTCGTGGAGGAGCCGGTCCTGCCCGAGTACGGGCACCTGCTCGGGGACGTCGTGCGGTGCAGCCCGGTGCCCATCGCCACCGGGGAGCGCCTGTTCAGCCGTTCCGAGTTCCTGCCCGCGCTCCAGGCGGGGGTCGCGGTCGTCCAGCCCGACCTCTCCCACGCGGGCGGGATCTCCGAGGTGCGCCGGATCGCCTCCCTCGCCGAGACCTACGACGCCCTGCTGGCCCCGCACTGCCCGCTCGGCCCGGTGGCCCTGGCCGCGAGCCTCCAGGTCGCCTTCGCCACGCCCAACTTCCTCATCCAGGAACAGAGCATCGGCATCCACTACAACCGGGACGCCGAACTGCTCGACTACGTCCTGGACACCGAGGTCTTCGCCTTCCCCGACGGGCACATCCGCCGCCCCGAGGCCCCGGGGCTGGGCGTGAGCGTGGACGAGGACGCCGTGCGCGCGGCGGACCGGACCGGCCACCGCTGGAGGCCGCCTGTGTGGAGCCACCAGGACGGATCCTTCGCGGAGTGGTGAGGAGGGAAGTGACGCGCATGCTGTGCGAACCGTGGAGCACGGACCGCTTCGAACTGGGGGAGGGGCTGCGCCGGCGGGGACGGGACCTGCTCATGGTGGACATCCTCACCGGCCGCCTGCTCAGGCTCGACCCCCGCGTCCCGGGCCCGGCCGAGGTGATCGCCGACCTCGACGTCCCCCTGGGCGCGGTCGCCCCCGTCCGGGGCCGGCCGGGGGCGTTCGTCGCGGCGGCGGGCACGGGGGTGGCGCTGCTCGACGAGGGCGGCGCGCCGGAGTGGCTGGCCAGGCCCGAGGACGGCGCGGCCACGCCGATGCGGATGAACGACGGCTGCTGCGACCCGAGCGGGAGGTTCTGGGCCGGGTCGATGGCCTACGACGGCACCCCCGGGGCCGGTTCGCTCTACCGCGCCGACCCCGACGGCGGTGTCACCCGGGTCCTGGAGGGCTACACCGTCCCCAACGGCCCCGCCTTCACCGCCGACGGCGCCCGTATGTACCTCGCCGACAGCGCCGAGGGCCGGATCGACGCCTACGGGATCTCCCCCGACGGCACCCCCGGGGCGCGGACCGTCTTCGCCCGGGTCGAGGGCGGCAGTCCCGACGGGATGCAGGTCGACGCCGAGGGGCACCTGTGGGTCGCGGTCTGGGGCGCCGGGAGGGTGCACCGCTACGACCCCGACGGGACCCTGGAGCGCGCGGTGGACCTGCCCGCCGCCCAGCCCACCAGCGTGTGCGTCGTCGACGCACCCGTTCCCCGGCTGTTCGTCACCTCCGCCGCGATCGGCCTCGACCGCCCCGGGCCCGGCGACGGTGCCCTCTTCTCGGTGCCCGTGGACGTCTCCGCCCCCGCGGCCCAGACCTTCGGAGGAAACCCGTGACACCCCAGGTCACCTGTGTCGGTGAGACCATGCTGCTGCTCACCGCGGCCGAACCGGTCCCCCTGGACGGCGCCCCGCTCCTGTCCATGGGCACCGCGGGCGCGGAGTCCAACGTCGCGTGCGCCCTGGCCGCCCTCGGGCACCGGGCCGCCTGGCTCAGCAGCGTGGGCGACGACCCCTTCGGACGGGTGGTCACCCGGAGCCTGCGCGAACGCGGCGTGGACGTGTCGGGCGTGCGGACCGACCCCGACCGGCCCACCGGCCTGCTGGTCAAGGACCCCTCGCCCTCGGGCAGCGCGGTCCACTACTACCGCGCGGGGTCGGCCGCCTCGGCCCTGGGCCCCGAACTGGCCGGGCACCCCCACGTCCGGGCGGCCCGGGCGGTGCACCTGTCGGGCGTCACCCCGGCGCTCTCGCCGGGGTGCGACGCCCTCGCCGAGCGCCTGCTGACCGACCCCGGCCTGACGGTGAGCTTCGACGTCAACCACCGGCCCCGCCTCTGGAAGAGGGGTGAGGCGGCCCCCCGCCTGCTGGAGCTGGCCCGGCTCGCCGACGTCGTCCTCGTCGGCAGGGACGAGGCCGAGGAGCTGTGGGGCACCCCCACCGCCCGCGACGTCCGCGCGCTCCTGCCCGGCGTGGACCGCCTCGTGGTCAAGGACGCCGAGCACGGCGCCACCGAGTTCCACGGCGGGGACGAGGCGTACGTGCCCGCTCCGGCGGTGGAGGTCGTCGACCCTGTGGGGGCCGGGGACGCCTTCGCCGCCGGATACCTGGCGGGAGGCCTGCGCGGCCTCGACGGGCGGGGGCGCCTGCGGCTGGGGCACCTGTGCGCCGGGCGCGTCCTGCGCGTGGTGGGCGACCTGGCCGACCCGCCCCCGGCACGGCAGGTGGACGAATTGCTCAGGGTCCCCGACGACCGGTGGACCGACCAGGTTTCGGCGGCCGTGGCCGCAGTGAGAGGAGACGGACTTGACTTCTCTCCCAGCTGAAGCGGGGAGATTCTTCCCTCGCGGGTTGAGTTTTCTGCTTCGTAGCCGGTTGCCGACCCGAACTAACGGCGGGGGACGGGGTACCGCCCATCGGTCTTACATCAGCTCCCGCCCCTACTGTGTGGGCTTCGCCAGGATCACACAGCGGGGGCCCGACCTCACGTTCCGCCAGCCCGGCGGTAGGCCGACCCGGACTTGGTTCTCGTCCGAGCCGACGCGAAGCAGGCTAGCACCGGTTCCAGCGGTGGTTCGCGCGTTTGGTGATTCTGGTGGGCGGTGATCCGCCCGAGGGGCGTACCACCGTTGACCGTCCCGCTCCGCAGGAGCCCGATTCCTCTCTGGCCTGAAGGCCAGAGTTTCCTCGAAAGGATTCAGATGAGTGACCAGGGACTGGACGGACTGTTCGGGGGACACCGCGTGCTGGCGATCCTGCGGGGCATGCCCGTGGACACCACGGTCGAACTGGCCGAGCGCGCGTGGGACCTGGGCGTCACCGCGGTCGAGGTGCCCGCCCGCGACGCCCTCGGGCTGGAGGCGCTGCGCGCGACCGTCAGGGCCGGTGCCGAGCGCGGCCACCCCGTGGGCGCGGGTACGGTGATCTCCCCCGGGCAGGTGCGCGCCGTGGCCGGGGCCGGCGCCGCCTTCACCGTCGCGCCGGGCTTCGACGCGGAGGTCATGGCCGCCTCAGAGGCGGAGGGGATGCCCCACCTGCCCGGCGTGGCGACGCCCAGCGACGTCCAGGGCGTGCTCAGGGCGGGCGGCCGGTGGGTGAAGGCCTTCCCCGCCACGTCGCTCGGCACGGCCTGGTTCCGCGCCATGCACGGCCCCTTCCCCGAGGTGCGGATCGTGGCCACCGGCGGCATGGACGCCCGCAACGCACGCGAGTACCTCGACGCGGGGGCGCGGATGGTGGCGGTGGGCTCGGCGCTGGCCGACCCCGAGCAGATTCCCCTCCTCGCCGAACTCGTCTGAACGCGCCCGGGGCCGGAACCTGTGGAGTCCCGGGCCTCAGGACCCCTCGGGCGGCTCCGGGTCGGTGGCCCTGGTCAGCAGGGCCGCGGACTCCTCGTCCAGCCGCAGGTGGTTGGTGGGCAGCAGGTCGGCCAGCTGGCGGGTGTCGCGGGCGCTGGCCAGCACCGAGGCCACGGACGGCCGGTCCGCCAGCCACGCCAGCGCCACGGCCGCCGGGGAGGCCCCGCAGCGCTCGGCGACCGTGTCCAGGGCGTCGAGCACCCGCCGCCCGCGCGGCTCGTCCAGATAGGCGCGGGCCTTCCCGGCGCGCGGGCTGTCGACGTCGGTGGAGCCCGGCCGGTACTTGCCGGTGAGGAAGCCCCGGGCCAGGCCGAAGTAGGGCAGCAGCGCCAGGCCGCGCTCGCGCGCCAGCGGCACCAGGTCGTCCTCGATCCCGCGTTCCACCAGGTTGTACAGGGGCTGCACGCACACCGGGGCGTGCAGCCCCCGCTCCTCGCACACGTCCAGCCACGCCCGGATGCGGCCGGGCTTGTGGTTGGACAGCCCCACGTGGCGCACCACGCCCTCGTCCACCAGCGCGGAGAAGGCCTCGGCGCTCTCGGCCAGCGGGGTCTCGGCGTCGTCGAAGTGCGCGTAGTACAGGTCGATGGTCTCCACGCCCAGCCGTTCGAGCGAGGCCTTCGCGGCGGCCCTGACGTTGGACGCGGACAGGCCGCGGAAGTCGGGGTGCTCGCTGACCTTCGTGGCGATCACCATGTCCGAGGGGCGTCCGCGCGAGGCGAGCCAGCGGCCGATGACCGTCTCGGACTCGCCGCCCTGGTGGCCCTCGACCCACGCGGAGTAGGAGTCGGCGGTGTCGAGGAAGTTCCCGCCCGCCGCGGTGTAGGCGTCCAGGATCTGGAAGGAGGCGCGCTCGTCCGCGGTCCAGCCGAAGACGTTCCCGCCCAGGCACAGGGGGGACACGCGCAGGGACGACTCTCCCAGTTGGCGAAGCCGTACGTGGTTCATGCTCACCCTGCCTTCCGTCGAGTGGTGCACGCGCCGACAGGCTAGACCCGCGGGTGCCGGAAACCGGTCTTTCCTCCCCTCTCGGGGTGTCACGGCGACGACGTCCGCGGCGCCGCGCCAGCCGGTCAGAGGCCGTGGGCGGAGCGGCGCGCCCCGGCGTAGCGCTCGCGCACGTGCGGCGCGTCCACGGGCTCGGCGAAGGCCTCCGGCTCGCCCAGGTCCCAGGTCGGTGCCTCGGCGGACCCCGCCAGCGTCCACGCCGCCTGCCGCGCGGCGCCCACGGCCACGTACTCGGCGGGCCGGGGCACGACCACCTGCGCGCCCAGGACGGTCGGTGCGACCGCGCGCACGGCGGCCGACTGGGCCGCCCCGCCCACGAGCAGCACCCGGCTGACCGGGATCCCGGTGTCGGTCATGGCGGACAGCCCGTCGGCCAGCCCGCACAGCATGCCCTCCACCGCCGCGCGGGCGATGTTCTCCGGGCGCATGTTGGACCGGCGCAGCCCGTGCAGCGACCCCGAGGCGTCGGGCAGCACCGGCGTGCGCTCGCCGTCCAGGTAGGGCAGCAGCACGACGCCCTCGGCGCCCGGCTCGGCGGCCAGCGCCAGCTCGTCCAGCCCCGCCAGGTCCACGCCCAGCATCGCGGCGGTGGCGCCGAGCACCCGCGCCGCGTTCAGGGTGCACACCAGCGGCAGGTACCGGCCCGTCGCGTCGGCGTACCCGCAGATGATGCCGCTGGGGTCCTGCGTGGGGCCCTCGCTCACGGCGAACACGGTGCCGCTGGTGCCCAGCGAGACCACCGCGTCCCCCGGGCGCAGCCCCAGGCCCAGGGCGCTGCCCATGTTGTCCCCGGTTCCCGGGGCCACCAGCGCGCCCGAGGGCGTGCGCCCCACGGCCTCGGCCGGTTCGGCCACGCGCGGCACCCGGAGCTCGCGCCCGAACGCCCGCGCCAGCAGGTCGGGGCGGTAGGCGTCGTCGGTCGCCGACCAGTAACCGGTGCCCGAGGCGTCGCCCCGGTCCGTGGTGGGCTCGGTCCCGGCTCCGGCCAGCCGCCAGGTGAGCCAGTCGTGGGGGAGCATCACCGCGGTCGTGCGGTCGGCGTGCTCCGGCTCGTGCCGGGCCAGCCAGCGCAGCTTGCTGACGGTCAGGCTGGCGTTGGGCACGTTGTCCACGGCCTTGGCCCACTCGGCGGGGCCGCCCAGCTCCTCGATCAGGTCCAGGGCGGTCCCGGCCGAACGGGTGTCGTTCCACAGCAGCGCCGGGCGGACCACCGCGCCGACCTCGTCCACGGCGACCATGCCGTGCTGCTGTCCGGCGACGGAGACGGCGGCCACGTCGTCGAGCAGGCCGGAGGAGGCCTCCTCCAGGGCCGACCACCAGGCGTCGGGGTGGACCTCGGTTCCGTCGGGATGCGGGGCGCGGGCCTCGCGCACCACCGCGCCGCTGTCGGCGTCGCAGACCACGACCTTGCAGGACTGGGTCGAGCTGTCGATTCCGGCGACCAGGGGCATGGTTCTCGCTCCGTGAGGGCAGGGTGGGGTGGGGTGGGGTGGGGTGGCAACCCTCACAACCTAGAGGATCGGGGCGGGTGCTGGAAAGCGCTGCCCCTCTCCGTTGTCCCGGAATGACCGTTTTCCCGGGGCGGCGCCCGGACGCGCCGGAGCCTAAGGCAACTAAACAGGTAGGGAATATGGTTAACTGCGGTCATGGCAGTCAGCGCACCACCACCGCACCCGCGGGCGACCGTCTCCGGCGAGCGGTGTCAGCGGCCCGTGTGACCGAGTAGGGACCGCTCACGACCTCCGAAGGACCGCGCCATGACCGACACCGCAGCCGCGCCCGCCGCGGCGCCCACCCCGCTCACCCTGGACCGCCTGTCCGAGCTGACCGCCGAGGTCGCCCGGGAGGTCCGCGAGGGGCTCCACGAGGTCCGCTTCGACGCCCGGGACCGCTGGTCGGTCCGGCTGCGCGCCGACGACCACACCGACGTCTGGCTGATCTCCTGGACCCCCGACCAGTCCACGCGCCTGCACGACCACGCCGGTTCGCTCGGCGCGCTCACGGTCGTCGCCGGAGACCTGGTCGAGCGGTACTGGGACGCCGGGCTGCGCGAGCGCGCCCTGCCCGACGGCGGGGGAGGCCGCTTCCCGCTCGGCCACGTGCACGACGTCGTCAACGCCTCCGACTCGCCCGCCGTGAGCGTGCACGCCTACTCGCCTCCGCTGACCGCCATGCACTACTACGAGGTCGGCGGCGACGGCGCGCTGCGCCGCACCCGGAGCGTCCTGACCACCGACCCCGAGCCGGGCGTCCCCGTCCTGGCGGACGCGCCCGCCGGGGGAGGCCGCCGGTGAGCGCCGTCGAACGGTTCCTGGAGAGCGGACGCGCCCGCCTGGACCGGCTCTCGCCCGCCGAGGCGCTGGCGGCCCAGCGCGCGGGCGCCCTGCTGGTCGACACACGCCCCGCCGTCAACCGCGAGGCCGAGGGGGAGGTCCCCGGCGCGCTGGTGATCGACCGCAACGTGCTGGAGTGGCGGCTCGACCCCACCAGTCCGGACCGGGTCCCCGAGGCCGACTCCGCCGACCGGCTCGTCGTGCTGTTCTGCAACGAGGGCTACGCCTCCAGCCTGGCCGCCGTCCAGCTCCAGGAACTGGGCCTGACCCGGGCCACCGACATGGTGGGCGGCTACCGCTCCTGGCGGGCCCGGGGGCTGCCCGTCACCGAGCCCGCGCTCGGCGGCTGACGCCCCCGGGCCCCGCCACGCGACCCCGCGCCGTGGCCGTCCGGCAGGAGGCGTGTGGCCGATGCCACGTACGCGGAGCCCGAGAAGTGATAATTCCTACCAATTCGGTGGATTAGGCTCTGAACAGCTCCGCGACGCCCCACAGGGCGCGCGGGGCCGCACCCTCGCCGGCAACCGTACCGGCCGCCGCGGGGCCCGCCCCCGCGATCCTCCATCCACGATCACGAAGGAGCGCACCATGCGCACGACTCCAGCCGCACTCGGAGCAGCCGCCCTCACCCTGGCGCTCGCCGCCTGCGGTGCGCCCAGCGAGCAGGCCGCCGAGTCCGGCGGCGAGGGGGACGTGCTGCGGGTGGGCGTCAGCCCGGTGCCGCACGGCGACATCCTCGCCTTCATCGAGGAGAACCTCGCCGAGGAGGCCGGGCTGAACCTGGAGATCGAGGAGATCTCCGACTACAACATCCCCAACACCGCCCTGGTCGAGGGCGAGCTGGACGCCAACTACTTCCAGCACCGCGCCTTCCTCGACGAGTGGGTGGCCAACGGGCCCGACGCCGAGCTCACCTACCTGACCGACGTCCACATCGAGCGGCTCGGCCTGTACTCCGAGAGCGTCGAGAGCGTCGAGGACCTGCCCGACGGCGCCGAGATCGCGGTCCCCAACGACCCGGCCAACCTCGCCCGCGCCCTGGGCGTCCTGGAGGCCGAGGGCCTGGTGACCGTCGACCCGGAGGCCGGGGCGTCCGCCACCGAGAACGACATCGTCGACAACCCGCGCGACATCACGGTGACCCCGTTGGAGGCCGCGCAGCTTCCCCGCTCGATCTCCGACGTGGACGCCGCGGTGGTCAACGGCAACTACGCCATCGAGACCGACCTGCCGGAGCAGTCCAACGTCCTGGCCTGGGAGCCCGAGGGCGACGACTACGTCCAGTCCTACGCCAACGGCCTGGTGACCCTGGCCGAGAACGCCGAGGACGAGCGCGTCCAGCTCCTCGCCGAGCTGCTGCACGACGAGCGGGTCCTGGAGTTCATCCAGGAGTCCTGGCAGGGCGTGGTCCTGGCCGTGGACGCCGAGGGCAACATCGTCGAGACCGCCGCCGACGACGCGGCCGAGAGCCCTGAGGCCAGCACCGACGCCGCCGAGGAGAGCCCCGAGGCCGGCGCCGACCAGGAGTAGCGGGGTCGCGGGTCGGCGCCCGACAGGGCCCGGCCCCGCACGTCCCGTCCGTTCGCGAGGGCGGTGGAGCAGCGGGCTCCACCGCCCTTCGCCGTGTCCGGCGGCCGGTGCGGGCCCGGCCCGGGCCGACGCGCCCGGGCCAGGCAAGTGACCCACGTCACAGGGAACGGGAATCGCGGGTCGCCGCGGCGCCGGGCCCGGGGGTGCCGATCCCTCCGTGTCCGGACGGTGTCCTCCCCGCAGGGCTCTGAGCTGCCCGTTCGCGCGGATCCGCCCGCGGGCCCACCCGAGCGGTTCCGGCCGGGTGTGGGCGTCGCGCGCGGCGGGCAGGAGGGCGGTGTCCTACTTTCACAAAACCTACTCATTAAGTAGAGTTCTGTCCGGCGGTTCCGCGTCCGCCCCGTTCCCGCACCCGCGCCCGGAGCCGCGCCAGGCCCCGAGCCCGAACGCCCGAGCCCGCGAAGGATCCCGATGTCCCCGCGTACGTCCCCGCTCCGCACCGCCGCCGCGGCCCTGGCCCTCGCCGCGGCCGCCACCGCGTGCGGCGCCCCGGGCGGCGCGGACGACCCGGGGCTCACCCTGGGCTACTTCCCCAACCTCACCCACGCCCCGGCGCTGGTGGGCGTGGAGAACGGCATCCTCCAGGAGGCCCTGGGCGAGGACGTCCCGCTCATCACCCAGACCTTCAACGCGGGCCCCGACGCGATCAACGCCGTCTTCTCCGGCGAGGTCGACGCCGCCTTCGTCGGCCCCAGCCCGACCGTCAACGGCTGGGCCCAGTCCGAGGGCGCCGCCCTGCGCGTCATCGCCGGATCGACCTCCGGCGGCGCGGGCCTGGTCGTGCGCCCCGGCATCGACGGCGTCGACGAACTGACCGGCACCACCCTGGCCACACCCCAGCTGGGCAACACCCAGGACGTGGCGCTGCGCTGGTTCGCCCGCGAACAGGGATGGAGCGTCGACACCGAGGGCGGCGGCGACCTGTCGATCCTGCCCCAGACCAACGCCGAGACCGTCAACGCCTTCGCGCTCGGCGAGGTCGACGGCGCCTGGCTCCCCGAGCCGCACCTGAGCCGGCTGGTCGTCGACGCCGGGGGCGAACTCCTGCTCGACGAGGCCGAGCGCTGGACCGGGACCGGCGGCGACTTCGTCACCACCAACGTGATCGTCAACGCCGACTTCCTCGAAGCCCGCCCGGAGGCGGTCGAGCGCCTCCTGCGCGGCCACATCGACACCGTCGACTGGATCAACGCCCACCCCGAGGACGCGCAGGGTGCCGCAGCCGCGCACCTGAGCGACCTCACCGGCAGCCGGTCCGACCCGGAGGGCGTCGCCGCGGCCTTCGCCAACATGACCTTCACCGTCGACCCGATCGCACCGTCCCTGGCCGCCGGGGCCGAGCACGCCGAGGCCGTCGGCCTGCTCGACCCGGTCGACCTGAACGGCATCTACGCCCTCGACCCGCTCAACGGCCTCCTGCGCGAGGACGGACGGGACGAGGTCGCCGGACTCCAGGAGGAACAGTGACAGCCACGACCGAGAGCGTGGGCACCGTACGTGCCTCCGCCATCGAGATCGACCGCATCTCCAAGGTCTTCGGGGAGGGCTCGGGCGCCGTCACCGCCATCGACGGCATGTCCGTCTCCGTGCGGGCGCGGGAGTTCGTCGCGATCGTGGGCGCCTCCGGCTGCGGCAAGAGCACCCTGCTCTCACTCGTGGCGGGACTGACCCGGCCCACCACCGGAACCGTGGACACGGGCGGGCACCGCGTGGCCATGATGTTCCAGGAGGCCTCCCTGTTCCCCTGGCTCACCATCGGCGGCAACATCGAGATCCCCATGCGGGTCAACGGGGTGCCCAGGGCCCGCCGCCGGGAGCGCGTGGCCGAACTGCTCGACCTGGTGCGCCTGAGCGGTTTCGCCCGCAAGCGCCCCCACCAGCTCTCCGGCGGCATGCGCCAGCGCGTCGCCCTGGCCCGCGCCCTGGCCCAGGACGCCGACGTGCTGCTCATGGACGAGCCCTTCGGCGCCCTGGACGCCATGACCCGCGACATCCTCCACGACGAGCTCGAACGCATCTGGCGGGAGCGGTCGCTGACCGTCGTGTTCGTCACGCACAACGTGCGCGAGGCCGTGCGCCTGGGCGACCGGGTCATCCTGCTCTCCAGCCGCCCCGGCCGCGTCATCGAGGAGTTCACGGTGGAGGGCGAGCGGCCCCGCCGGATCGACTCCGCCCGGATCGCCTCCCAGGCGGCCCGGATCACCGACCGGCTGCGGGCGGAGGTGTCGCGCCATGCCGGCTGATCCGGGTACGCAGGACCGCCACGTCCAGGGGCTGGACGCCCTGGAGATGGGGCCCCGGAACCAGTCCGACCGCCCCACCGCCGCGCGGGTGGCGGCCAGGGCGTGGGCGGTCACCTGGCCCAAGCTGGCGGCCGTGGCCATC
Source organism: Nocardiopsis synnemataformans DSM 44143 (assembly GCA_000340945.1). GTDB lineage: Bacteria > Actinomycetota > Actinomycetes > Streptosporangiales > Streptosporangiaceae > Nocardiopsis > Nocardiopsis synnemataformans. The sequence continues at coordinate 13,378 of ANAW01000089.1, forward strand.
GTGCTCGTGGCCTGGCAGGCCGTGGTGTGGAGCGGGTGGCGGCCGGTCTACGTGCTGCCCGGCCCCGACCAGGTGCTGCCGCGCCTGTTCGCCGAACTCACCTCCGGCGAGTTCTGGGGGGCCCTCGGGGTCACCCTGCGGCGCGCCCTCGTCGGCTTCGCGCTGGCGCTGGCCGTGGGTGTGGCCCTGGGACTGGCCGTGTCGCGCTTCGCGCCGCTGCGCGTGGCGATCGGCTCCCTCATCACGGGCCTCCAGACCATGCCCTCCATCGTCTGGTTCCCCTTCGCGATGCTGCTCTACGGCATCAGCGAGTCGGCCATCATGTTCGTGATCGTCCTGGGCGCGGCGCCCTCCATCGCGGGCGGCCTGACCTCGGGCATCGACTACGTGTCCCCGCAGCTGCTGCGGGCGGGCCAGGCCATGGGGCTGCGCGGCGTGCAGCACTACACGCTGCTGATCGTCCCGGCGGCCCTGCCGATGTTCGTCACCGGCCTCAAACAGGGGTGGGCCTTCGCCTGGCGCTCGCTCATGGCGGGCGAGCTGCTGGTCATCATCAACCAGCAGAACTCCATCGGCTGGGCGTTGAGCCAGGCCCGCCAGTTCAACGACTCCGAGGGCCTGCTGGCCTACGTCCTCATCGTGCTGTGCGTGGGCATCCTCATCGACGTGTTCTTCAACTGGGCCGACCGCTCCATCCGCCGGCGCTGGGGCGTCACCGCGTCCTGAGCACCGGGTTCCACCCGTCGTCCCCGGCCAGGTAGGCCTCGGCGGTGTGCCCGGCGGCCTCGGCCGGGTCCAGCTGCGGACGGTCCCCGGTGACCAGCGCGCCGGGGCCGGAGTTGCGGTACTCGCGCATCCGGAACCGCCGCCAGTCGTGGCCGGAGGCCATCGCGACCCAGCCCTGTTCCCGGAAGTGGCCGCCCATCCAGGAGTCGCGGACCAGCACCCGCGGCTCGGCGTCCGGATGCGAACTGGGCACCCACGGGCGGCCGAGGTGGACGGTTCCGGCGGGGGCGTCGCCGGTGAAGCGGCTGCGGACGACCAGGAAGCCGAACTCCCGGCCGGGCGGGGTGCTCGGCGCGGTCACGTAGCCGTTGTCGGTGTCGCTGCCCCGGTCCAGGGAGTGGAACTCGCAACCGTCGAACACGGCCGTGCCCCGGCCGAAGACGAAGTCCACGTCGCCCTCGACGTAGCAGCCCCGGTAGTACTGCCGCGCGGGGGTGTCCTCGTCCGGCGAGTTCGCGTACAGCGTGTCCTGGTGGCCCAGGAAGCGCACGTTGTCGAAGACCAGCCGGTCCCCGGTGGCGCGCACCGCGACCGCCTGGGTCGCGGTGACGCCGGGGTGCTCCGCGCGCAGCCAGGAGTTCTCGAAGGTCAGGTCGCGGACGTGCGTGCCGTCCCCGGAGATGACGGCGCTGGCGCTGCCGGACGTGCCGTAGGTGCCCCCGCCGGGCCTGGGGGTGCCCGACGCCCGATCGTAGGTGAGGACCACGTCGCGGGGGTCGCCGGTCGCGCCGAGCAGGGTGATGCCGGGCCTGTCCGCGGGGAGCACCACCGGCTCGCGGTAGACGCCCGCCCCGACGCGGATGGTGACGCGTTCGGCGCCGCCCGCGGGCACGGCATCGATCGCGGCCTGGACGCCGGTGTGGTCGCCGGAGCCGTCGGCGGCCACGGTGATCACCCGGCCCTCCGTTCCGGGGGAGGGGCGGTCGGGACGGGGGCCCTCGCCCGCGTGCGCTGCGCCGGATGCGGTGGGGGAGTCGCGGCGGGTCATGGGGAAGGCCCCTCTCGTGTGGGAAGCGCTTTCTTCAAGGGTGGAGGCGACCCTTGCAACCGATTGCAGCACTGTCTCCGACGCGGCCGCGCCCCGTCAACCCCGAGGGTCAGAGCGGCTGCGGGGGCTGGGCGGCGCGCTCGTCGTACGCCGCGCGAGCGGAGGTGATCGCCTCGATGTGCTTCTCGGACCAAGCGCGGACCGCCCCCATCAGCGTCTCCAGGTCCTCGCCGAGCGGGGTCAGGCTGTACTCCACCTGCGGAGGGGCGGTGGGGAACACCCGCCGGTCCACCAGCCCGGCCCGCTCCAGCTCGCGCAGGGTCTGCGTGAGCATCTTCTGCGTGATGCCGTCGAGGTGGCGGCGCAGCGCGCCGAAACGCCTGGGGCCCGTCGAGAGCGAGCCCAGCACCAGGCAGGCCCACTTGTTGGACAGCAGGTCGAGCACGTCGCGGGAGGCGCAGTTGCGCAGATAGACGTCGGCGCCGCCGAGCTCACGCAGGTCGGGGGTGGTATACATCGGGTACCTACAGCTCCTGAAAGTGCCTTCTCTACAAAGGAGACCATACCTGGCAGGCTGTGGCGCATGACGGAGAACATGCGTATCGTCCGACAGCACGCGCTCGGCGGCCCCGAGGTCCTGGAGATCGAGAAGGTCCCCAGGCCCGAACCCGCCCCCACCCACGTCCAGGTGCGGGTGCACGCCGCGGGCGTCAACCCGACGGACTGGAAGATGCGGACCACCGGTTACTGGCACACGCCGCCCTTCGGCCAGGGCTGGGACGTCTCGGGGGTCGTCACCGCGGTCGCGCCCGGCGTCACCCGCTTCGCGGTCGGCGACGAGGTGTACGGGATGCCGAACTTCCCGCACACCCCCGGCGCCTACGCCGACTACGTGACCGCCCCCTCCCGGCACTTCGCCCCCAAACCCGCCGGACTCGACCACGTGGAGGCCGCCGCCCTGCCGCTGGCCGCCCTGACCGCGTGGCAGGCGCTGGTGGACACCGCCGGGGTGGAGGAGGGGCAGCGGGTCCTGGTCCACGCGGCGGCGGGCGGTGTGGGACACCTGGCCGTGCAGATCGCCAGGGCGCGCGGCGCGTACGTGATCGGCACCGCCAGCGCCGCCAAGCACGGTCTGCTGTCCGACCTGGGCGCGGACGAACTCCTGGACTACACCGAGGTGGACTTCGCCGACGCCGTCGGCGACGTGGACGTGGTGCTCGACGGGATCGGCGGCGACTACCTGGAGCGGTCGCTGCGCACGCTGCGCCCGGGCGGGACGTACATCGGACTGCCCTCGCCCTTCGACGCGGAGCACGTCGCCGCCGCGGCCGAGGCGGCGGGGGCGCGCGGCACCACCGTCATGGTCGAGCCCGACCACGCGGGGCTGGAGCAGATCACCGCGCTGGTGGCCGCGGGGAGGCTGCGACCGGTGGTCGCGGCCACCTTCCCCCTGGAGGAGGCGGCCAGGGCGCACGAACTGGGGGAGACCGGCCGCACGACCGGCAAGATCGTCCTCACCCTCGTCTGAGGCCTGCGAGACGGCGCCCTGCCCGGGCCCCGGACCCCGGGCGCACGCCGAGGGCCCGGGCCCCTCCGCGTGCGGTGCCGCGCCCGAGCTTGTGGGGCACACACAGCGGAGGCGGCGGTTCGTCGCTCCGGAGGCCTCCGCTGAGCACGCCCTAGGAGACGGGTGCGTCCGCGGTCGTCTCCTGTCCGGTCTGCCGCGGGCTCCGGGGAGCCGGCACGCATTCGGGGGCGTGCGGACCGGTCAGCCGGTCGGGTGCGGGCACCTCGGCGGTGTCCGCGCCGTGGCCGAACGAGCGGATCCGGCCGTCGGACCCCTGGTCCGCGCCGCGCCCGTCCGGGGACAGCATGGACGGGTCGAACCCGCCCGCGCGCGCAGGGGGCTGGGAGGGCTTGCCGCTGTTGTCCACGACGGCGTAGCGCATTCCCGCGTTGAAGGCCACCACGTTCCTCTCGTCGTCGGAGCAGAAGGTGTGCTCGGGGTCGTTGCGCACCACGTAGACCACGTGTTTCTCGGCGTACATGGCCGTGACGCAGCCCGCGGCGGCGTTCCCGCCCACCTCCACCGCCTGCTGGTGCATCTCGGAGTTGGCGAAGGAGTGCGAGTAGCCCAGGGTCGTGGTCACCGACCCGCTGACCTTGACGCCGACGCCCTCCACCGCCACGCCGGCCTCGAAGCCCACCGTGACGCCGACGCTCTTGCTGTAGGTCTGGGTCTGGGTGTCGGTGACGCCCCAGGAGACGGTCTGCCCCATGTGGCCGTCCTTGCTGCTGCCGCGCAGGTCCAGTGCGGCCACCAGCGTGTAGGAGCGGCGGCGGCGCAGGGTGTAGGTGGGCGAGTTCTCGACGACCCAGGACCGGGACCTGGTGCGGTCGTCGACCGCCAGGCACGGGACGACGACCTCGCGGTCGATGACCGCGTTCTGCTCGTCGGGAACGTCGTCGGGGTCGGTGATCGCGGGGCGGACCAGGTCCCCGCCCCTGGTGACGGGAACGGGCAGGTTGAGCACGTAGACCACGCCCGGGTCCTCCCCGAACATCGCGCCGCCCTCCTCGCCGTCCAGCATGAGGACCTTGCCGTAGGCCCAGAACCCGGGGTCGGGGGCGATCAGGACGCTGTCCTTCTCCAGGGTCTGCCGGGGCCGCTTGGTGCGCAGCATCTTGTACTCCCCGTGGTTCACGTCGGCGAAGTACTTGTCTCCGGGCACCGCGTACGCGACTCCGTCGATCTTCTCCCTGACGCAGGCGATCTGCTCCTTGTGCACGGGATGGGGCCAGTGCCACGCGGAACCGGGCGCGTCGGCGAAGGTGCGGTAGCCGGCGGGAGGGACCGCCCGGTGGCACCAGGCGAGCTTGCGCCATTCCTCGGCCGGTCGGACCGCCCCGCTGGAGGGGTCGGTGGACCTGATCCACGTGGTGGTCGCCTTGGGGTCGATGCTGCCGGTCAGGCAGTAGTAGTCCGCGCTGGGGCGGGAGGTCTCACCGGTGGAGAAGATCGCGGTGACCTCCCCGAACACGCATTCCTTGGAGTAGGGCATGGGCCTCTTCCTGTGGTGTCGGGACGCCTGCCCGGACACAAGGCCCGGTGCGCCCCTTCTGCCAGGGCGTTGTGTGCCGACAGGGGGCAGGACCGCGCGAGCGGCGCCGACACCGACATGGTCTCCGCAACCGGTGGAGCCGGGCCCGTGCCGCGCGGTCGCGCCCGCAGGCCGCCGCGCGCCACACGCCCATGCCTGGAGGAAAGGGGACAAGGGTGCGTCGAATCGATGAAGCGGTTACCCGGGTTATGGACACCCGGAACGCGTGCGAGTCGGGGGAGGGGCCGGTCGCGGGACCGCTGGACCGGCGGAACCGGCCGGACGCCCCCGGCACGCCGGAGTCCGCTGGATCAGACGTCCCCGGACACGTCGAGGGGTCCGGCGCGACCGCCGGACCCCTCGTCACGTGCGTTCCGGACTAGGTGCGCACCAGAGGGGTGTCCACCAGGTGCTCGGCCACGAACCAGGCCTGGAGCTCGTTGGTGCGGATCACGTCCGACACCAGCAGGTCGTTCGTGCCGTCGTCACCCAGCTCCTGCGTGCGCGCGGCGGCGTCGTGGCAGTCCTCCAGGATCGCCTCGTGCGCCTCCAGCAGGCGGGAGAGCATCGCGGGCACCTCCTCGACGCCGTCGGGCGGGCGCGGAATGCCGGTGATCTCCGCGACGTGCCGGGGGTCGCCGACCGCCACGCCGCCCAGGGTCTGCACGCGCTCGGCCAGGTCGTCGATCAGCGCGGTCTGCTCGCCGGCGTGCTTGTCCATCAGCAGGTGCAGCTGGTAGAAGGTGTGCCCGCGCATGAGCCAGTGGTGCTTCTTGTACAGGTCGTGCAGGATGCGCGTGTCGCACAGCACCTTGTTGAGCCGCTGGCACGAGTACATCCGGGTGTCGTAGGACAGCCCGACCGGGAACTGGCGGACCGTCCCGAACTCCTGGATCTCCTCGCCGCTCTGGTGCAGCCAGGGCTGGCTGCTCCTGGGCTTGGGCGCTCCGGCCTTGCGGTCTGCGGTCGTCACTCTGGTCCCCCTCCAGTCGGTGTGACTCGTGTAGCGGGGAGCGCGCACGGTGGCGCGCTCCGCCTGCCAGTCTCGGCTACCCACCGCTCCCGGGGCCCTAACGTCGCGCCAACCGCGGGTAAGTTTCCCGTGCTTTCACCGGTCAGAGGGGCCGTCGGACCCCGGAAGGCCGAACCGCACGGGCAGAGCGAACAGGCCGTGCATGATCATGCTCGGCCACCACCGCAGCTCGGAGGCGTCCACGGCCAGGCGCAGCCCCGGCAGCCGGTCCAGCACCGCGCCGACGGCCACCCGCGCCTCCATCCGGGCGAGCTGGGCGCCGACGCAGAAGTGCGCGCCGTGGCCGAAGGACAGGTGCGACGCGCCCCGGTCGGGCACGAACGCGTCGGGGTCCTCGTAGCGTTCGGGGTCGCGCCCGGCGGACAGCAGGGACACCAGCACCGGCTCGCCCGCCGCCCGTTCCACCCCNCGGTCGCCCGGCGGGGGAAGCGCCAGGTGGCGTTCTGCAACGGACTCTCCAGGCGCAGCGCCTCCTCCACGGCCGGTCCGACCAGCTCCCGGTCCGCGCGCAGCCGCTCCAGCCGCTCGGGGCGGCGCAGCAGCGTGAAGAGCATGTTGCCCAGCAGCGCGACCGTGGTCTCGTGCCCCGCCACCAGCAGCAGGAACGCCGCGGAGGTCACCTCGTCCCGGCTCAGCTCCCCGGCGCGGTGCGACTCGACCAGGTCGCCGAGCAGGTCGTCGCGGGGTTCTGCCAGCCGGGCGTCCACCAGGGCGGCGAGGTAGGAGTCGAACCAGTCCGTGGTCTCCGCTACGGCCGCCAGCTCCTCGGGGGCGGAGGAGTCGATCACCGCCGCACGCCGGTGGAACTCGGGCCGGTCCTCCCCGGGCACGCCGAGGATGTCGCAGATGACCGCGATGGGCAGCGGGTAGGCCAGGTCGCGCACCAGGTCGGCCTCCCCGGAGCCCGCGACCCGGTCCAGCAGGTCGGCGGTGACGCGCTCGGCGCCCTCCACCAGGGTCCTGACCCGGCGGGGGGTGAACGCCCCTCCCGCGACCCGGCGCAGCCGCGCGTGGTCGGGGCCGTCGGTGTTGACCATGCTGCGCACCAGGCTGGGCCGGTGGTCGTGGGGCAGGCCCAGACCCGCCCGCCGCCAGACCTCGTCGCCCGCCATGGGGTCCTTGAGCATGTCGGGGTCGGCGAGCACCCGTCTGGCGTCCTCGTACCGGGTGACCAGCCACGCCCACGCGCCGCCGGGCAGGTCCACCCGGTGCACGGGGGCGTGCTCGCGCAGCCACCGGTAGGCCGGGTGCGGATCGGCCTCGAAGGCGGGGCCGTGCAGCTGCGGAGGGGAGGCGGACATGGCGGGCCCTTCGTGCCGGGAGCGGTCGGTGCGTTCCTACCCGCGGGGCTCGCCGCAGCGCCCGTCCCGGTGACCGGAAGCGGCCACCGGGACGCGGGTCAGGGGGCGACGGCGCAGGCGGTCTCCAGCACGAACCGCTGCCAGGGCCGGTGCGGGTCGTGCCCGGTCAGCTCCCGCACCCGGCGCAGCCGGTAGCGCAGCGTCTGGGCGTGCACGTGCAGCGCCTCCGCGGCCGTGGTCGCCGCTCCCTCGCGCAGGTAGGCCCGCAGCGTCTCCAGCAGGTGGGCGTTGCCCTCGGCCAGCAGCGGCCCCAGTACGGTGCGGCGGACCGCGGCCGGGGTGACCGGGCCGCCGTTGAGCAGCGCCAGCACGCACGCGTCGGAGGTCCCGAGCAGCCCCCGGGAGTCGAAGGCGTGCGGGGGCGCGGTCTCCAGGGCGTCGTCGGCCAGCCGGTAGGCGGCCGACATGTCGGTCAGCGCGCGCGGCTCCAGCACGCACCCGCGCCAGGGGCGCCCGCCGAGCACGGCGGCCACCCGGTCGGCGTCGTCGGGGGAGACCAGCAGCACCACCCGCCCCGAGCGCGTGGTCACCAGCGGGTCGGCGCCCGCAGGTTCCACCAGGCCCAGCAGCTCCATCCCGGCGGTGAGCGCGCCCGCCCGCGGCGTCCCGTCGGAGGGGCCGCCGTCGGCCTCGGCCACCACCAGGACCGCCGGGTCGGGCGGGGTGATGCCCAGGGTCCGCGCCCGGTCGCGGATGGCTTCGCGCGAGGCCTGCCGACCGATGAGCAGGTCGTCCAGGAAGGCCCGGCGGGCCCGTTCCAGGTCGGCGTCCAGGCGGTGCGCGGCCTCGGCGTGGCCCGCGGACAGGCTCTCGGAGATCTGGTCGATCGAGGTCAGCCATAGTTCGCCCAGAGCGAACACGTCGGCGGCGTCGAGCCGGTCGGAGGCGAGTTCGGCGACCAGGCGCACCGCCGCCGCCGAGCCCACCCGGTGCGCACGCACCACCGCGCCGATCGAGCGCCCGTCGGCCGCGCGCGAGCGGCCGATGCCCCGCAGCCGCTCCACGTCCTCCGGCGGCAGCCGCGTCGCCCCGGCCGCCCACAGCTCCAACGAGCGGCCCATCAGCCACCCGGTGATCGCCCGCACCTCCGTGAGCTGGGACCCGTGCAGCGCGCGGTAGGCAGGGACCTCGGCGTGCACCTCGGCGACGATGCGCTCGACCAGTCCGGCCCGCTCCCGCGCCAGCTCGGCGCCGACCCGGGCACGCTGTTCGTGTCCCATCGCCCCACCTCCACAACGGCCAGGGAAGCCTACCGGCAGCGCCTCAGCCCCAGGAGAGGGAAGGACGTGTGGGGCAGGCCGGTCCACCGGGGTAGGGGAGAGGAGAGAGAACACAGTGACGCGTGGGAGGTACCGATGGGGCGGAGGAGGAGCCGAGGGGCCGCGGCACAGGACGCCGCGCCGCCTCCGCCGGATTCCCTCCGCCCGCGCGGTGCCCCCTGTGTCCGGGATGTCCCCCCGCGTCGGCGGTCACCGGGCGTGAACGGTAAAAAGCCCGCACAACCACGGCGCATCTGGGGTCGCGACCCGCCCGGACGTGGCAGTATGCGACTGCGGTACGGGGAAGGCCGCACGCTGGAAGAGCAAGGCAAGACCGTTCGGCGCTGACGGGGGATGAGACAGATGCAGCAGATGACAGTTCCAGAACTCACTCTGGGTAATGGTCTGCGCCTTCCGCAGCTGGGCTTCGGCGTGTGGCAGGGG